>JAHEBB010000352.1 GCA_024642575.1 Trueperaceae bacterium
CATCCTATCCTTTGTGAGATGAGGCTACCCAGCAGGTCATTAAATA
The DNA here is from genome assembly GCA_024642575.1 of Trueperaceae bacterium. Classification (GTDB taxonomy): domain Bacteria; phylum Deinococcota; class Deinococci; order Deinococcales; family Trueperaceae; genus JAHEBB01. The sequence goes on from JAHEBB010000352.1 coordinate 47, forward strand.
GGAGGTGAGACTATGCAAAATTACTTGGTCAGTGAGAAAGAATTCCTTTAGTACCTATACTAAGGAGGTTTAGGTCATGTTAAAAGGCATTGCTAGAGTATTACTTACCCTGGTTACTGTTCTTGCTTTGGCAGTCTCAGTAACCTACGCACAAGATTGGTACGTTGGTGGTGGCTTTTCTGGCGTAACGGAATTTGATAATACAGTTACCCCTATGGCAACTCTGCAAGCTGGTACGAACATGGCATCTAGCCTTGGCTTCCGTGCTTCTGTCGATACACAGTTCAATGATGCGATGGTAAATGCCGATGTAATGTACAACATCCCATTCCCTGAAACCAGTGACTTTGGTGGCGTTGGCTATATAGGCGTTGGCCCAAGTGGCAACTTTAGCAATATTACGACTTCAGCCGATACCACATTTGAACCCGGTTTACATGCGACCTTTGGGGTTGAAAGTCGTCAAGATACCTTTGGCTTATTTGCCGAATTCCAACCTGCCGTGTTTGCCAGTGATCTAAGCAATATTGACACTTATCAAGTAGGTGCCTGCATACGCCTAGGTCTAAACATCCACTTCTAAACAAAATCATTATGAGGGCAAACCTCATAAAAAATAGCTCGAGCCTTACTTCTTAAGCTCGAGCTATTTTTTAACTTTATTCAATGAATGTGCTTGGGTACTTCTAATGCCTTTTTTATAACCTGAATGGTTCGCTCGAGCTGATTACTCGTTTCTGCTGATTCAGTCTGCCTATTCAAATAACACCCTACGCCCGTATGTCTTGCTCCTGAAAAATGCACAAAGCTTACTTTTCCTTGTCTTTTGGCCTTATTCCACAAAGACCCCCTCAGAAGGGGCCAGCGTTGGGGGAAAAAGAGAGCCGCCATTTTTTCTACCGGGTCTTTATTGCTGTTAATTTGGGTCCAGTGGTTAAGTCCAAGAAAATTATTATTTCCGCTCATAACTCCGCCAATGGCAATAACACTCACGGGCGTTTTTAAAATGCGCTGTAAGAGTGCAGCACTCCCCGCTGCAACTTGCCCGCCCCCACTGTAACCAATAAGCGTGATTGGCACAGGTTTTTGAGGATTAAACCCATGCATCAGAAGATGACGTAAAATGAGTTTGGTCATTCCCTGATTGTAAATACTGCCATAACGCCTGTCTGCTGAAACAACGACCTGAAAGAGATTACGCAGATTAATCAAAAAACCTATAGGGCTACCTTTATTTTGTAAAGCTTGAATACGCTGCCAAAAAGGCGAAAGCGGGCGCACCTTATCGGTTAACCTGAGATTAAAAACTGAGTAAGGAATGATATCGGTAACAAAGCATGCATCTGGCACCGCTTTCATGAGTTCTTGCAAAAAATCTTCAATAAACCCCAAATGCCAAAAGGTACCCTGATAAATCCCATCCAGATAAACAATAAACTGTTTGTGCTTGTCCGAGGCAGTTGCTTCAGGAAGCAATGCTTGCACCTTTTTTTGATCTTCTTCCGGGTACCACTCGGCCCACCAAGATAGGGATTCAAACGGAGCAAGTAACATAGCGAGCAGCATGGCCATTAGCAAGGATAAAAACGCAAACCCTAAAATATTTAAGAAAGTCATAGCCTATACTCCGTAAGGACTTTCTTGAGGGATTCTTCGCCTTCTTTTATACGCAGCTCGAGCTCAGCTGGATCTAAAGTGACCACCACCCCAAAAAGCCGCGTTTGTAAACTGCGAATGACAAAGAGCATGGGCCGACCAAACAGGGTATAAAGCAGGCGGTAGACAAGCCAACCGCCTATGGCACTCAGAAATGCCTGCCCTAAAGTCAAACTGGTGACCACGGTCAAGCCCACCATTACCGCTAGCAAACACCATAAAGCAAGCCCTAATTCAATAATTAGGCCAAGAACAGGCACCGCTATAAATAAGGAAAACAAGAGGGGGGTACAGGCCAAAATAAGGGTCTGGAGCATAAGATCCCAGGTCAGATTTTGCTGCCAGAAAAACCTAACAATCGCAAAAGTACTCAGGTACCAGAAAAGCAAACCCGCTATCACATAATTACCTAAGCTAACCAAAACCCAGACAAACTGAACAGGGCGAACCCGGTTAATAAACAGCACCACGCTTTGACCCACTGCGCTTGATAAACCAATACTTAGTAAGAGCAGTAACATAGTAAAGGAAGCATGTTGCAAATCAATAAGCTGTAAGAAACTACGCGCATCCAGGCGTAGTACCCCGAAAAATAGCTCGAGCCTCTCCCCAACTGCCCTTTGAAAGGCTTGCATCATGCTTCCTTTATAGCGCATTGATGCTCATTTTAGTTAGCTTAGCTAACGTATCTAAAAGCGCATCAATAACAAACGTCTCTTATTAGCCCTTTATTTTGCGTCGCTTCAGACTAGCCTTGTGCTCAGATAGCTTATGCAATCGTTTAAGGTGGCAACTTTGGCATAATCTTTTTCTGGAATGTCAACCCCTGTTTTTTCGTGTAAGCCCATCATAAAGTTTAAGAAATCAATAGAATCTATGTCGAGTTCTTCTTGCAAGTTCGCGCTTGGGTCTACATCACTTGGGTCAACTTCGGGTGCAATGGTTGAAAGCACCTCAAAAATGGTTTGTTTCATATCTAAAGTGATCATAATGCCTCCGGCGTTTGCAGGTATTTGTCAATTGCCATCAGAAATAAACCCCCTATATGACCATCACTAGCACGGTGGTCTGCGGCTAGCGTGGCTTGAACAATGGGTTTTACGCCTAACATGCCGTTTTCTGCCCAGGGTTGTTCAATAACTTTACCAAACCCGACCAGCGCAACTTGCGGTGGGTAAATGATGCCGTAGACCAATTCAACCCCTTGATCCCCTAAGTTAGTTACCGTGATCGTCGCATCGGTCATTTCTGAGCTTTTGAGTTGCAGGTTACGGGCGCGTTTAACAAGATCACGCAAATTGAGCATAAGGGTTCCTAGATTTTTTTGGTCAACGTCATGGATGCAAGGAGCAATAAGCCCGCCCTGACGTAAAGAAATACCAACACCCAGGTGAACCGCGCTGCTGGCTTTAAAGCCCTCTTCTTGCCAGAAGCCGTTTAGCTCAGGTACTTCTTTGGCAGCCAAAGCCGTTGCTTTTAACAGGAGCGTTGCAGGCACAATTCTATCGTTGATAGGACGCTTTAGGTTTTCTTCTGTTAGCCAGTTTAGGGCTTTGCTCATATCAATAGGCTGACTCAGGTAATAATGGGGTATCTCTCTTTTTGATTTACCCAGAGCAGCCGCAATAGCACGGCGCATACCCGCGAAACGAGCGTCTTTTTCTTCAGCTTTTGGTTCAAGTTTAGCCTTTTCGGCAGGCATAGCTACGCTTTGAGCAGCTGGAACTCTATCTGCTTGCCTTAAAACGTCAGCTTTGCGAATCACGCCGTTTTTGCCTGGGCTGATAGCCTGCAAATCAAGCTCGAGCTCTTTTGCTAAACGTCTTGCCAAAGGTGAAACGCGTTGCCTTTTGGTTTCGGCTAGTCTCACGACTGGCTCTTTCGCTATAACCGCAGCATCAACATCGGCTTTATTTATGACCCCATGTTTGCCTGTACCTTTAAGCGTGTTTAGATCAATGCCAAGCTCGAGCGCATGCTTACGCGCAGCTGGGGTAGCGCGGTAGGTCGCAGGTTTAGGCTTTGCTTCTTCAAGCATAAGGGTTGAGACATGAGGCGCTTCGGTAGTTAGTTGGGGAAGTCCTTGCGTGGATATAGCCTCTGGAACTACGAAACCAGGGGCTTCCTTGGCAATTGGCAAAGGCGTTTCTTGCGAAATACCCGCACCTTCAGGTTGAATCAGAGCAAGAGGGGTACCAACGGGCACTTTTTTACCTTCATCAATAAACAATTCGCCAATTACACCTGCCTCAAAGACTTCAATTTCAATGGCGGCCTTGTCGGTATCAACCAGCGCAATAACATCCCCTTTATGAACCTTATCCCCTGGTTTGATATACCACTCGAGCAGAGTTCCGGCGTCCATATCAGCGCCAAGTGAGGGCATCAGGAATTCAGACATGCGCGTTTAGCACCTCCTTAGCTGCCGCTACGATTTTGGGTATCTGAGGTATGGCAGCTTCTTCCATGTGTTTTGCATAAGGAATGGGCACTTCTTCGCTGCATACGCGACCAACCGGCGCGTCAAGGTCATAAAAGGCTTGCTCCATAATCGATGCCATAACTTCAGCAGCCAAACTACCTGTGCGCCAACCTTCATCAACAATAACCGCACGATTGGTTCGTCTTACAGAGTCCATGATGGTTTCGGTGTCTAGCGGTCTAAGGCTGCGCAAATCAAGCACTTCAGCACTGATACCCACTTTGGCAAGTTCTTCGGCGGCTGCTAAAGTTTTGCCAAGTGAGCCTCCGTAGCTAATCAGGCTAAGGTCGCTTCCTGCTCGCCGAATTTTTGCCTTACTGATATCAAAGTCTTTAAATTCGCCAGGCATCTCGGCTTCCATATTGTAAAGGGCAGCATTCTCGAAAATCAGGACGGGGTCGGGGTCTTGCAAGGCAGGCCAGAGCATGCCCCTAGCATCTTCAACGGTTCCAGGTGCCAAAACTTTAATGCCAGGAATATGAGCATACCAGCCTTCCAGGCTATGCGAATGCTGAGCTGCAAGCTGGCGCCCTGCACCAGTTGCCATGCGAATGACTATCGGTACATTAAACTGCCCGCCTGACATATGCAAAAGCGTTGCTGCTGTATTGAGAATCTGGTCAAGCGCCAAGAGGCTAAAGTTGACCGTCATGACTTCAACAATAGGCCGCATGCCGCCAAGCGCAGCCCCTATCCCTGCACCTACAAAGGCCGATTCTGATAGTGGCGTATCGCGTATACGTTCGGGGCCAAATTCTTCTAGGAGACCCATACTTACGGCGTAACAGCCGCCGTATTCACCAACATCTTCCCCCATCAGAAAAACCCTGTTATCACGTTTCATAGCTTCACGAATAGCAGCCCGAACAGCTTCACGGTAACTGGTTTTGACTAAGGTTGCAGTACTCATACCTGCACCTCCGGTTCACTGTAAACAAAACGGCTTAAGTCAGCGATACTTTCCCAACTACCCGCTTCGGCAAACGCAACTGCCCGCTCAACTTCCTCGGCAACTTCACGCTCGAGCCGACTTATATCTTCATCGCTAAGCAGATTTTCAGCTCTTAGACGGTTGCTAAAGGTTTCAATCGGGTCGCGCTGCTTCCACTCGGCAACCTCGCTTTTTTCACGGTAAAGTTCAGGGTCAAACATGCTGTGTGCTCTAAAACGGTAGGTTTTGAGCTCGAGAAAATGGGGCCCACCTTTATTTCGTATCGACTCAATGGCGCTTCTAGCAGCCTCTTCAACCGCCAAAACATCCATGCCATCAACGGTCCAGGCAGGCATTTCGTAACTTGTCGCTTTCATTGCCAGATTGGTTTCGGATTCCGAGCGTTTTAAGGCCGTCCCCATGGCATAAAGATTGTTTTCACAGCAGAACAGCACAGGTAAATGCCACAAAGCTGCTAAATTCATGGCTTCATGAAATTCACCTTCTGCCATTGCCCCTTCACCAAAAAAGCAAACCGTCACATTCTTACGACCTTGCATTTTGTCAGCTAGGCCAAAGCCTACTGCCAGTGGTAAGCCCCCCGCAACAATGGCATTACCGCCATAAAACCGAGTTTCTTTGTCAAACAGATGCATAGAGCCGCCCCGACCGCGACTGCAACCTTC
>JAHEBB010000353.1 GCA_024642575.1 Trueperaceae bacterium
CGCCATCGCCATCTAAACCTTTTCCCTTAAAAAAGACATGTGTACTGCCTGCATAAATAGTATCGGAAGCAAGGGGCTCAATAATATCCGCACTAGGATTTTGATTTATGCCCGTTACCGTAATGCTAGCACTGCTTGTTGCGCCTTTATTATCGGTTGCCGTGGCGGTAATAATGCGCTTCCCTGGGCTACTAAAATGGGCCGTGATTTGCGAACCTGAGCCGAGGGTACCATCAATATCAGAGGTCCAGGAAACACTAGGAATCTCGGTGGTATCATCGGTAACAGTAGCAGTATAAGTAACTTCTTGGGCATAAGGAAAGCTCGAGTCTGCTTCAGGTGCGGTAATTTCAATACTTGGCGCTTCATTAGGTGTGCTTTGAAATTCTGCACTTGGCTTGACAGCAAAAACCGTAACACTGGTGAAAAACTCTTTGGCCCAGCTTAGAGGCACATAGACATAGCCTGCATCACCATAACAGTAGCCCCAGGAGTTTTTAATGATAAAAAACCCACCTTCCGATAAAGCCGCATAATCTTGTATGCGTTTGGGTAAATTAGGGTGATTAAGAACAGCTGTGGCTGAAATAAAGCCTACTATCTGAACAGCGTGCCGTCCCTTAAAACCAGCATCACTTAGCGTTTTCACAAAGCCCTCATCACTAAGATTCTTAAAACCAGAATTGACAATCAAACCTGCCACCATAGGATGCCCTTGCTTTAAGAGCAGTTGCATCTCTTCAACAGGCAGGCCCAAAACATCATTATACCAGTCAAAAATAGTGTCAGGCTCGCTTTCTTTAAAGCGTTCCCCGGTTGCGCCCTGACTCTGATAGCCACAATAGGTTTTAGTACCTATGGTAGTGCAGACCTGTTTACGTTGGTGAGAGGCATTGGAGCAAAATTCATCGTAATTTGTGCAGGAATTAGCGTACTGTTCGGTTTCTTCAAACTCGAGCCGATGTTGCGCAGGGTTATAGTTCCAAACTTGCTCTAAAGGCAACTCAAACCCTTGCTCATGAAAGTCTTCAGCCCGATTTGACAAAATCGTGCCGTCACCATACCAGCGTGGATCCCACTCAGCAGCGATTTTTGCCCACAGGTACTGCTCAGATACATTAACCCAGCGGCTCTGCTCAATGGCAATACGACTCTCGAGCGCACTACTTAGCGCAAAATCAACACAAGTTCCACGATTCCCCTGACTTTTTACACTTGTCTGGTAGTATTTTTGCCGCCACCAGAAGTTCTGGTAAAGTCCATCTTTGTGAAAACTGTCAAAGGCACAGCCTCCTCCATGATCGGAACCTTCACCTGCTCCCAGTTCTTGCTCAGGTGAGACTGGGTAGCCTGTTGGTTTGGCATCAGCCGAAATGGCCAAGCCAGCTAGACCTGCAGGTAACAATGTGCGTGTGTCTGTGAATAGGTCAGGATGCGCTTTGAGTACCTCTGCAAGTTGCCTGCGGGCTTCTAGTACAGTTTCAAAGCTTGCATTAGCAAGGGTTTCGGGGCTAGGCAAGCCTGTTTTCAGGTCAGTGGGTAAGACATCATAGCTATAACGGTAAACTTTTAACTGATTCGCTGGTTTTTCAAACTGCGCTTTAGATGCTAGCAGGTCATGGTATAGCGAAGGTTTACCATCAGTAATTACCGTAAAAGGACCACTTTTACCCTCGATTGTAAGTTGGTAGTTTCCATCGGCTAAAACTGTTACGTCTGAGTCAGGGTCTAGCAAGACTTTTTCATAGGCAGGGTACTGTTTGGCTAGTGTCTCAAGGCTAGTGGTATCTTCAGCCACTAGCTTTTCTGCACCCGCCCTATACTGCGTACGTAATGCCAAACTATCCCAAACAAAATCATCGGCTTGAGCCAATGTTTTAAAAGCCTCAGGACTAAGGATTTCTGCCCCTTCGGGAATGGTTGCTCCAAATGTCTCTTTGTCTTCAAAAAAGCTATCTGGTTTTGTAGTATTGCTACTTGAACAGGCAACAAATAGGCAGAATAAAAAGACTAAAGTAAACCACCGCAAAGCGCTTTTTACCAACGCATTCATAGGTATTACCTCCGAATACTAAGGTAGAAAAGCTTGCGTTGCGGGAGCGTTGCGGCACTTTAGGAGCTGAGCAAGTCTTGATTCTTATGCAAGAATCGTTGCTGAATTTCTGGATAAGCCCCCAAAGACAAAGCTAATTCGTCAAGATATCTTTTGACCTTTTGTTGCATGGCTTTGGCCTTTTTTGAATGTTCAGCTGACTGGGTTTGGAGCAAGGCTCGGTAGAGAGGCAAGCGATCTGGTAGGGCTACCAGGCCTCCTTCTAAGAGACTAATAAGCTCGTCGAGGCTAGGGTGCTCAGAGGCATTCCCCATAGCTAGGTGGCTGTAATAGGTCATAACTGCAAGCTCGAGCCTGCTTTCAATCAGACTGGGTTTTGCTACACTTGCCAGCACAGCAACTGCGTCAGCAGGTTTTTGCTGCGCGAGATAAGCCTTAGCTAGCAAACACTTAAGTTTTATGACTTCATCAGTTTGTAATTGGTCGATATTTGCTTGCAAACGCTCTAAGCGCTCTAATGCTTTAGGGTTCTCTTGTTCAAGTTCAAGTATTGCTCGTTTAAGCTGAAACTCTGAAGCGTGAAAACCCATATGTGCAGCTTCTAATAAGGCCTCGGTTTCGCCTAACAGAACCTTTGCTTGATCGATTGCTGACAACTTTAGATAGTAGCCAGATAAAACTAATCTTCCTAATAATCGGTATTCCATAACGCTAGCACGTTCATCAAGCTCGAGCGCTTGTTTTGCCAAGCTCAGGGCAGAGCCTATATCCCCAGAAAACCAAGCTGCCTGACTCTGAAAACGTCTAAATGCTGCTTCTTCAACGGGGTCAGTAAATCGGGGCGTTAATGTTTCAACTTCGCTTAGGTTTGCGTGAGCAGCCTTCATTTGCCCCCTAGCAAAATTTAACTCAAAGAGGTTAAAGAGTGCACTGCGCTGATAGGTGCTGTGTCCTATGGTTTCAGCTTTGCTTCTTGCTCTTTCAAGTAAAGCAATCGCTTTTTCTATTTCGCCTGCTATAGCAGCAAGAATTCCCTGCATAATGTATACATTAATTAAATAATGGCTAGCACCAACTGCCTGAAACTCAGCCTGGCAAAGTTTGGCAAGGCTTCGTGCGCTTTCGTAATCGGCACGTTTGTAGGCGTTCATAAGTTGACCATAACGTACTCGCCCCCTAAGTGCCGAGGGTTGATCGGAAAGGTAGCTTAAAGCCTTGTGACGCGCCTCGTCTGAGGCGTCAAGTTGCCCCTTATTTGCTAAGACGAAAGCTTGAAATTCTAGCGCTCGAGCCGCTTCTTGCGAAGAAAGATTTGTTTGCTCCAAAATCCAATCTATTCTTTCTAGCGCCTCATTGTCTTGACTATGCCAAACAAAATAATCTATCCAGGCCAAACAGGCTTCATGCAGCAAATCAGGAGCTTCTAGTCCGTTTGCCAGATTTTCTATACGGGCGAGTTCACGCTGCCACTGTTCGTCATCATGGATAAAATTTTGAAATAGGGCAATTCTTTTGCAATACAATTCAAATTTAATTCTAGGATCCTGGCTAGCCTCAAGAGCTCTTTGATAGTGTTCTAAAGCTTCCTTGTGCGCGTAGACTTGGGTTGCGGCTTCAGCTGCTCTTATGTGCCAAGGAATGGCGGTAAGCAATCTTCCTCCTTGCTCTAAATGCCTTGCAATGCTTGCCGCATTAGCTCCCATACGCTCGAGACTGTTTGCTAGCTTTAAGTGTAATAGCTGCTTGCGCTCTGCTGAAAGCGCTTCTGTAAGTGACTGGGCTAGCAGGTCATGAGTAAATTTATAGCCTTCATTAAAAGGCTCAATAATGCGGGCATCTAGCGCTCGTTCTAGTGCCTCGAGCGCTTCCCAATCAGTTAATGCCGTAGCCCCCTGCAACGTTTCTAAGCTAAACCCATCCTCCACTAGGCATGCAGCTTCTAGTAAACGCCTTGCGGCCTCACCAAGATTAACCACCCGACGCAAGACTGCCTCACGCACTGTTTTAGGGATAGGTAATTCTTGATAGTCAGTTGTCTCTTGGTCAAAGGGGGTTTCCCAGTTCCCTTGCTCCGTCAGCCTAAGCGAACCTGATTCAAAAAGGGTTTTAAGTGTCTCAAGCACAAAAAAAGGATTACCTGCAGTGGCTTTATAAAGACGTCGCGAAAATAGCTGTCCTTCTGCTGCCCCTGACATCCGACGCACTAGATCCAAAAGGGCGCTTTCTTCTAGGGGTTCAAGCGCGAGCCGTATCGCTACACCCGATGCAAAGAAGTGTGCCAGCATTTTTTCAGCTTCAGGCTGGAGTTCTTCGGTACGAAAGCTTAGTAATAGTCTAGGCTGAGTCTGTTCAAGAAAGCGCTCAAAGGTATATATCGCCATTTCTATACTAGAACTATCAAAATACTGTAAATCATCACTTAGTAGTGCCGTTTTGTCGCGGCTAGCCTGTTCAGTAAACTCAAAAACAGCTTCATAGAGACGCAAGCGCTCTTCTTGCGAATGAAGCGCTGGGGAGGGCCTATCTCCTATTTCAGGAATGAGGCGAGCCAATTCGAAGCGAACCCAGGGAGCAAGCTGCTGATTAGGATTTTCTAAAAGAAGATTACGAACTGAGCGACTAAAGGTCGCAAAGGGGATTCCCAGATCAGCCGGACGACCCTGATTTACCTGAAATAAGCCCTTAGCTTGCGCAAAGTCCTTAAGTAAGCGTGTTTTCCCAATGCCGGCCTCCCCAGTTAGCACAATAAGTTGCCTGGCTTCCCAGGCTACCTCAAGCCGTTCCCAGATTTCTTTACGTCCTACCAAAGGTGTTTTTAAGGCTAACAATACAGGTAGAACCTGTGCTTTTACAGCTTGACTGGTTTGGAGTATCTGAGTGCTACGAATCTGCTCAACCAATTGGAGGGTTTCGGGAAGGGGCTCGAGCCCTAATTCTTGCTTCAAGCTAAGCCTGAGGTTTTCAAAATGTTTAAGCGCACTATCGCGCTCACCCAGCTGATAATAAAGACGCATTATCTCGCGTTGAAGCTGTTCTTGCAAAGTATCGTGCTCAAGAAGCTGAAGATGCAAATTGAGCGCCTCCCGAAACCTACCCAGGGTTTCCAGACGTTCCGCTTGCCGAAGCATGGCATGTTCCCAATCACGGGCGAGGCTTTGCCTTTTTAGCTCGAGCCATTGCATAAAACCCTCTGCCCCTGGCAATTCAAAGTCTTTGAGTAAAGCCCCTTTATATAGCTTTAGGATGCTAGTATCATCCAGCTGGCTAACCGCTTTCTGATACTCTGCCACATCATTCGTTAAGCTAGATTCCAGGTTTATACTTTCACCCTCGCTCTGCAAATAATGCTTGAGCGGTGTTTCACGCAGGCGGTGTAGTTCACGCCGCAAATTACGCCGAGCATTCCCCTCCTCCAAATCAGTCCAGAAAAGTCCTGCTAGTTTGCTACGCTCAGAAGGCCCTTCAAGGGCCAAATAGGCTATCAGGCCAAGCATTTTTTTAATAGGAAGCTTTAATTCTTCATTAGCTAGTAAAAGCATTGGCAAGCCCAGAAGCTGCAAGCTTATTGGGCCAGTACTTGACATAGCTGTTTTCATAATAGGTCAAGCTTTACCCTAAAGAATTTCCCAGCTTAAGTCAATATCCTTTTTCGCTCGAGCATTGCCTTTGCTGCCTCGCTTAAACCTCTATGGGCGTAATCTTCAGCACTTAGTTGCCAATAATAGTCTGCTTGCTCTTGCTTGCCTGC
>JAHEBB010000354.1 GCA_024642575.1 Trueperaceae bacterium
AAGCAACGGGTAAGCTTTAAGTTTTTTAAGGGCAACTTCTATGTCTCTAGGACTGGTAGGAAGGAGTAAGGTTTGACTATCTTTTAAAAGTTCAACCCAAATGCCCCCAGCAGCTATCGTTAGGGTTAGGCCAAATTGGGTATCACGGCTGATACCAAGCAGCAGTTCGGTCACAGGTTTTTCCAGCATTTCCTCAATCAGAAAGTCTTGAGACAAGTGCTTCATTTGTAGTACAGCTTGCCTAAGTTCGGCAAAGCTCTGCACGTTTAAAACAACCCCGCCGACATCCGTTTTATGGATAATATCAGCAGATAAAACCTTTACAGCAAGCGGATAGCCAAGCGCGTCACAACCCGTTTGGGAAGGCTCGAGCCTCTCCAGAGAAAGCACAAGCGAACGCGGACTTAGCAAACCAAACTGATTTAATAAGGCTTTACTCTCGTACTCGTTAAGAGTAAGCCCATCCGAAACCAGTAGCTGGGAAGGGTTAAGAGGCATTAAGTCCTTTAAATTTTCTAAGGCATTAAACCAGGCATGAGCATGTTTAATCGCTAATAAGCAGTGTTCCAAACCTTGCATGGGCGCTACGCCCTCCGCTAAAAGCCAGTCTCTGGTTTGCTCTGGCATATTTTCAGGCAAAGTGCTAACAATTACGCCCTTTTTTTCCGTCTGTCTTAAGGCGTTTATAAAAGCTCTGGCGGTTTTATTCCAGGCACTTATGTCGCATAGATCAGGTCTGGGGTAGTCAAGAATTTTTAAGGTTATGTCCTGTTCACCCGAGGTCATAGCGGCAAAACAAGCTTGCTGCGCGGCTTCATCATTCCAGATATAGGTGTGATAGTCGAGCGGATTTGAGAGGCTAACTTTTTCACCTAGAACTTTAAAGAGAGCCGTTTTTTGTTCAGCGATGAGTTGAGGAAGCTCGAGCCCTTGTGAACTTGCTAAATCAGCCAAAAGCGCAGCCTCCCCTCCTGAGCAACTAATAGAAGCAATCTTTTTAGAGGGCATTGGTCCGACTGTTGACAAAAATTTAAGCGTTTCTAAAAATTCAGATAGCGTATGCGTTCGGCTGATGCCATAGCGCTCAAACAAAGCCGAGCAAAGTGCATCGGAACCTGAAAGCGAACTGGTATGGCTAAGAGTAAGTTTTTGCCCTTCAACCGATGCCCCCGTTTTTAAAACCACAATCGGCACTTTTCTCGCTAAGGCTTTTAACGCTACCTTGGAAAATGTCTCAACATCGGTTAAGCCTTCGATATGCAGGCCAATACAAGTAATACGCTCATCTTCTAAGAATGCCTCAACATAGTCATGCATTTGCAAATCTGCCTGATTGCCTACCGAAATCAGATAGGCTAGCGACAAGCCGCGCTGCTGCATGGTCAAATTCACGCCGATGTTGCCACTTTGCAAAACAATTGCTGCGCCTTTTTGTACAGGTCGCCCACCGTGCTCGTCAGGCCAGAGGGCTACTCCATCCAGATAGTTGAGCATGCCGTAACAGTTTGGGCCTACCAGCGCCATATCTGCCTTAGCATTTATAAGCTCAGCTTGTAAGCGCGCACCTTCCTCGCCAACTTCGGCAAAGCCAGAAGCGTAAGCCACCACCCCACCCGCATCCACCCCAGCCAAATCTCCAATGACACGAATGCTTTGTTCTCTATCTACCGCGACAAAACAGGCATCTGGCGATGTGGGCAAATCGGCAGCAGATGCGTAACACTTGCGACCTTGCATACTTTCACGTTTGGTACTAATAGGAAAAATCTCGCCCTTAAAGCCAATCAGATCAGATTGGCGAATAACGGCCTCAGCGAAGCGCCCACCAACTACGGCAAGCGTTTTGGGGCGTAGCAGCCGTTTTACGTTAGCGCTGCTCACGCGTCTTCGCCAACCAGACAGCAAATAGCAGAGCAAAAACCAAATCAGGAAATCCAACCGAAGCGGTTAATAGTGAAATGTCTCCAAAAAAGCTGAAATAAAGAAGTGCCAAACTAAAAAACGCTTTGCCAAGTAACCCTACAAAAATAAGTGAACGGTCTGCCTTATTTCTCTGGGCAAAGTAGCCATACATAAGACCAAAAAGTAAAATATAAAATGCCAAAACCGAGAGGTAAAAACTGTGTGAAATTGGCAGACCCAGTAAACGGCGAAAAAGAAAAGAAGGTGGGATAAAAATAAGAAAGCCAAAAAAGTTACTGATCGCTGTGACAAAAAGAGTAAGCCGAAACCAGGGAGTCATAAAAGCCAGCTCGAGCCTTGTCTCACTTCAATCAGGGTAGGTCTATCTTCGCTCTGACTTTTTCGCACACTCTCTGTAAAACCATCTCTGTTTTCAGCAAGCACAGCATCAGCACCATAAGCCTTTGCCAATGCCTGAAAATCGGGGTTATGAGGCTTTACCTGGGTCGGCTGAATGCCTACTGCCTGCATACTCCGCTCAATTTCACCCAGACCACCGTTATTCCAGAGGATAATCGCTAAGGCTAATTTATGCTCTACAGCCGTGCCTAATTCATGCAAAGTGTACTGAAAGCCCGCGTCACCAACCAATACAGCAAGGTCACGTTTTGGTGCAGCAAATCTGGCACCAAGAGCCGCAGGAAAGGCGTAGCCAAGGGTGCCGTAACCTGTTGGGTTAAACCAGCAGTTTGGTTTTGGCATAGGCAATAAGCCAACGGCAGAGTAGGCAATTTGGGTCATATCAGCCGTAATCATAGCGTCATCTTTCAAGGCTTCACGAAGCGCTAAAAGGAGGGTTTGATGCTCACGCTCGAGCCTTGAAAGACCTTCAGAAATCTTTGCTCTAGTACCTTGAACCCCATTGACATTTCCACTATTAGGGGAAACATAGCCTAAAAGCTGCTCGAGCGATTCCCTGATATCGGCAACGATACCCAGCTCAGTCTCAAAATAATCACCCATCTTAGTCGGGTCAATATCTATATGAATGAGCTTTCCCTTAAACTTGTAATGACCCGCAAAACAATCGGTGTCGGCAAGTTCTGTACCCAGGGCTAGAACCATATCAGCCTTGGAAATATACGCTTGCACTTCTTGATAAATGACCGAACCTAAGCATAAAGGGTGTGCGTCAGGGATAATCCCTTTACCACTACTGGTCATGGCAACGGGCGCATTTAAACGCTCTGCCAGTTCAATAACTTGAGAGCTTGCCCCCGACCTTGACGCGCCACCTCCAGCAATAATGACAACTTGTCTTGCCTCTTGTAATAGTTGTGCTACTTTTTCAATGTCGGCTTGAGAAGGAGAAGTTGGTTTTTGACTAGCTTTTGGTGTCCAGTTTTCTGTTACAGGCATTGCCAAAACATCTAAGGGAATGACCAAGTGTACGGGTCTTGGTCGCTTGGTCGTAAAAACATCAAAGGCTTTAGCCATAAGCTCAGGTAATTCATCAGGGTGATTAACGCTGGCACTAAATGCGGTTAGCGGACTTGTAACCGCTGTTAAATCAGACACCTCATGCAAATAACCCCAACCTTTGCCCAAGGTTTCTTTGGGCGCATCACTGGAAATAACCAACATTGGGATTGAATCTGAGTAAGCCTGTCCCATTGGCGTGGCAATATTGGTAATCCCTGGTCCTGAAATGACAAAGCAGACCCCAGGTTTACCGCTGGCGCGAGCGTAACCATCTGCCATAAAGCCCGCACCTTGCTCATGCCTTGCCAAAATATGCCGAATGTCTGAGTCTGCCAGCCCCCTATAAAGCTCGAGATTATGCACCCCAGGAATGCCAAAAATGAGGTCAACACCATACGCTTCCAGCAGCTTTACAATTGCCTCACCACAAGTCATGCGTCTAGACTCCTTAAAAACCGCTCTAAGCGGTCACAGACCTCATGAAGCTTTGCTTCATTAACACATAAACTCACTCTTAAAAAGCCTTTTGCGCTTGGGCCAAAGGCATCGGCGGAGAGAAGGCTGACCTTTTCGGCGTCATAAAAGCGCTCGGCAAACTCAGATGCGCTTAGACCTGTTTGGCGAACATCTAACATAACAAACATGCCTCCTTGAGGCTCGAGGCAAGTCAAATCTGGCATAGCCTTACAGCGCTCAATCATAACGCCGCGTCTCGAGCGGTAAATCTCGCGCATTTCTGCGACCAGATTAGGAACCTCAAAGGCTGTAACCGCAGCGTCCTGAATAAACATCGATGCACCGTACATCATCGAAGAAAGTAAATTTGATAAATGTGCCACCAAAGGTTCGGGGGCAATAATCCAGCCTAGCCTCCAACCTGTCATGGCATGCGATTTTGAGAGGCTCGAGACGACCACAGTGCGCTCAGTCATATTGTTTAAGGCAAGGGCACTGGTTGGCATCTGATCATAATAAAGGTCTAAATAAACCTCATCACTTAAAAGCCATAAGTCATGCTTTTTACAAAGCTCAGCAACCTCTTCTAACGTTTCCTTTGGTATAACCGCACCTGTTGGGTTATTGGGGCTATTCAGCAAAATAGCCCTAGTTTTTGCCGTAATAGCGTTTGCTATATCTTCAGGATGCAGCGAAAAGCCATTATCGGCTTTTAGCGAAACGGAAACCACCGAAGCCCCCGTAGAACCTACAAAACCCGGATAGGTCACATACATAGGTTCAGGGATGATGATTTCGTCACCTGCCGCCACAAGGCACATGGCCGCGGCAAAAAGACCATTTTGGGTTCCTGGCACAATCACTACATTTTTAGCAGTGACTTGGCTAAAACCTTTGCTTTGATAATGCTTTGCCACTGCCTCACGCAGATCAGGCTCCCCTAATGCACTGGCATAATGCGTGCGCCCCGCTTGCACACTTTGAATCAGGCTATCAACGATGGGTTTGGGTGTATCTAAATCAGGGTCGCCAACACTTAGCAAAATAACCTCAGGATCGTGCCTGGCTGCCTTGCTTGCTCTCGAGTGTAATCTCCAGGCGCTTGCCGCTTCACCAGCAATACGCTCTACTAAGGGTGAAAACCTCATCTTAAGCGCCTAAGGGTCTAAGGAGTGAACGCGAAATGATATGCCGCTGAATCTCACTGGTGCCGTCCCAGATGCGCTCAACTCGAGCGTCACGCCAGAGTCTGGCTAGCGGGTTTTCTTCAGCAAGACCCATGCCCCCAAAAATCTGAATAGCCTCATCAGTCACAAAAGCTAGCATTTCGGTGGCAAAGAGTTTGGTGGTAGCAAAGTCAAGCTCGGTTGCTATGCCTTGGTCATGCTTCCAGGCGCACTCAAAACACATTAGCTCAGCAGCTTTAAGTTCTTTATACATATCAGCAAGCTTAAACGACACCCCCTGAAACTTGCTAATCTTTTGCCCAAATTGTTCTCGGTTTGCTGCCCAATCTTTTGACAACTCTAAAGCGCGTCTGGCGCGCCCTAGGCAGGTCGCAGAGACTTGCAAACGGGTTGAGCCAAGCCATTCATTGGCGGTTTCAAAGCCTTTATCAAGTTCCCCTAAAATGGCGCTGGCTGCCACTTTGCAGTCATCAAACTCGAGCACCGAATTACTGTAACCTCTGTGCGAAACCATCTCATAGCCCTTTTTAATTTCAAAACCAGGCGTGCCCCTATCAACCAAAAAGGCCGTCATCTTTTTGCGCCCACTTGCCTCTTCGCCTGTTGCGGCAAAGACAATGGCAAAATCAGCATGATCGGCAGCGCTGATAAAGTGCTTGACCCCATTTAAAACAAAATGATCCCCTTGACGAACGGCTCTGGTTTGCATACCGCGTAAATCACTGCCCGCATTGGGTTCAGTCATGGCGACACACTCGCTACGCTCAC
>JAHEBB010000355.1 GCA_024642575.1 Trueperaceae bacterium
GTCATCGTGTAGTTCACTTGGCTAACTAGCAAAAACTGACAGTAGTCCACCCGACTTGGTTGCTTCTTGCGCTTTTTCATCCCTCAAAGCTAGCAAATCTTTTTGCTTTGCGTAAGTCCTGGTCTCTTTAATTTTCACTTAAAAATCTAGCCTCACTTTGCTCTCCTCTGAAAAGGAGGCACTCCTATCCAGCTAGCCAATCGAGAAGTTGATTAAAGTGAAAGAATATTTTGGGCTTTAGCTTCTATCTTAGTAATTTTGCTTAAACCCCTGGGTTTTACAGAAAGTGTGACGCTATATATCGCGTTTTCTTGCCAAGCTCGCTAGCTTAAGCTCACAATAGGAGCATTATGACCCAATTTCGCTTTTTACTCGCACTTATCATTTTAAGTATCATCATGGTTTCAGCCCAAGATGAGCAAATCTGGCTTTATGGTGGGGGAGTTTTTAAACCAGGTGACTCGATTAGCCTTGAGTACAGTTTGCCCCCATCCAGCCGTGCAAACTTGACACTTTACAAAATCACAAATCCCGAAAAGGTAATAAGCCTTGGTGGCCCAAGAGATTTTCAAGATAGTGCTGAGCTCGAGCGTACTCTTGTCAATAGCTATACGGTGAAAAATAGTGCTGATCAATACTGGGGAGATATAAGTTTGGGCACGCTTGATGCAGGTTTGTATTTAGCCCAGCTCGAGCGAAATAAAAGCACGAGTGCAACCTTAATCTCTGTTTCAAACTTGAGCATGGCAGTAAAAACAGATGAGAATAGCGTGCTCACCTATACTGTGAGTACTGATGGTACGCCGCAAAAAGCCAAGGTTTACCTGCTCAAACCTCAAGCAAAAAGTATTTATGCTGAAGGCTTAGCCTCGGACGAAGGCTTAACAGAATTCAGCAAAGACACTAATGATGACCTAATTGTTGCGGCTAAATATGCCAATAATTGGGCCTTTAGCAGTAGTTATTGGAGCAGTTGGGGTTTGCAAAAAAGCAGCATCTATCTACAATCTGACCGACCTGTCTATCGCCCAGGTCATTTGGTTTATTTTAAAGGTACCGCACGCTCAGCTTCTGGCTTAAGACCTTTGGTTAATAAAGAGGTCGAGCTTGTTATTACCGATCCTGAAGGTAGCGAACTTTACAAAAATACGCTAACCACCGATGCCTACGGAAGCTTTAACGGAGAATTAACCCTTAGCTCGGTTGCCCAGCTTGGCTACTACAGCATGACAGCCAATCTTGAAGGTGAATCAAGTTATGGCAGTTTTGAAGTTCAGGAGTTTCAAAAACCCGAGTACCGCGTTACTGTAAGTAGCGACAAAGCGGTAGCTGTTCAAGGTGATAAAGCTTCATTTACGGTAAAAGCTGAGTATCTGTTTGGCGGCGCTGTTAAAGGCGCACAGGTGGCTTATGCCGTTATGCGCGAACCCTACTACCGCTGGTACCCTTATTATTACGATTTTGCGCCTTACTATGGCAGTGATGTTGTTTTAGAAGGTGAAGGCACGCTAGATGAAAAAGGCGAATTGCTGCTAGATATTCCTCTTGACCCCTTTGAAGCGGATTACCAATTAACGGTTCAAGCGAGAGTAACGGACGCCGCGCGCCGCGAAATTAGTGCCAGCTCGAGCCTGAAAGTGTACCGCTCAAGTATTGTTTTAAACCTAAAAACTGACCGCTACGCCTACAAAATGGGGGAAACTGGGGTCATTACAGTGGAAGCTGAAGATATTGACGGCAACCCTGTGAGCACCGATTTTACCATTGAAACAGAGCGTTATGTCTGGAAAGATAACTCGAGCCATACGGTAAAAGGTCAGGTTTACCGAGGCACAACCTCGGTAGCAGGAATGGCAAGCTTAAGTATTCCTTTTGATAATCAAGGGTCATACACTTTAACGGTAAAAGCCAGTGATAAGGCGGGGCGTGAAACCTCAAGCTCAGACTCTGCTTGGGTTTCTGGCAATACGTACTGGTACTGGGCTTATGATGGCTTGAGTTTAAGAGCAGATAAAACAGAATACCAAGTAGGTGATAAGGCTCGAGTTGTCATTCAGTCACCTGTTGCCGATGCCTATGTTCTGATAACGCAAGAAGGGCAGAACTTAGGTAAGTACGAACTCCTTAAACTAAATGGCTCAGTCTTAACCTACGAGTTTGATGTCACAGAAAACATGTCACCCAATCACTATCTTGGCGTAACGATTATTGGTGGTGGCACGACGTATTACGATACGCTTAACCTTAACGTACCGCCAACTGACAAGTATCTTAATGTCGAAATTAATTCTAATTCTGACACGTACAAACCCGGCGATGAAGGTAGTTTTGATATACGTGTTTCAGATAACAATGGCGAAGGCATAAAAACACAACTCACGCTAGGTCTGGTTGATGAAGGCATCTATCTGGTACGTCCTGATGGCACGCCCGATATCAAAGCCTTTTTCTATGCTCAGCGTAGCAATGTGGTCGGCACTGACCTTAGTGATTGGTTCTACTTCGGCAATATTGCCCCTGTTACAGATTCAGACGCTTATAATCTGGCATCCCCCGCACCAATGATGGCCAAAGAAGCCATGGACGAGGCGGTCTTTTCCCAGGCAAAATCGAACTTTGCACCTGCAGAGGTAAGAGACGATTTCAGGGATACGATTCTCTGGTTGCCGACCCTTGAAACCGATGAGCAAGGTATTGCCAATGCCAAGGTAACTTTCCCGGATAATCTGACGGAATGGCGACTGACAGTTAAAGCCATCTCAATGAGCGACAAAGTAGGTCAAAACACCTATGCAGTAAAAACCAGTCTTCCTGTTATTGCAAGGCTCGCTAAGCCAAGGTTTTTGATTCGTGGGGATAGTAGTCAGTTCAGGGTCATTGCCCAAAGCAATTTGGCTAATGACACCAGTGCTCAGCTCGAGCTTAGGGCTGAAGGGCTCGAGCTTGAAGGGGGTCAGGTAAATCAAACCTTACCCGCAGGTCAAAGCATCTCGCATGACTATCTAGTTACCGCCAACGAAACAGGTACGGCAAGCGTTACGGCATCTGCCTTAAGCACCGAAGCTTCAGACGCCCTTAAACTTCCCCTTCCGGTATTGCCCCATGGTATTCGTAGTGATCTGGCCTGGGCTGCAAGTGGTAACAGCAGTTGGACCTTTACTTTGCCCGCTACCACCGACTTAAACTCTGTAGCTGGCAAACTTTATCTAACCCCATCCTTAGCTGCTGCGGTCTCCCCTGCTCTTGCCTATCTGGCAGGCTACCCTTACGGTTGTACCGAGCAAACCATGAGCCGTTTTTACCCGAGTGTTCTGGCAAAACAAGCTGGGCAACTTGCCCTATTACCCGATGACGTAGCAAAAAATCTTGATGAGATGGTGCTCAAGGGGCTCGAACGTATATATAACTTCCAACATGATGATGGTGGCTGGGGTTTCTGGCAATACGACAGCAGCAGTCCTTTTATAACGGCTTATGTGGTCAATGGTTTAATTGATGCGCAAAGCACGGGCTTTACTGTGCGCCCTTACGCCCTCGACTCAGCGCTTAGCTATCTTGAGAGCATGATTCAAACTACGGATTTTGAAGATTATCGCCTGGTTGAAGCGGACGCCAAAGCTTATGCTTATTACGCTCTAGCAAGATCAGGAAGAGATATAGCTGGCTTGAGTTCTCTGCTAGATTCTGGCGACATGTCTGCCTACGGCTTGGCGCTTTCAAGTCTGGCGTTTTACCAAGATGGAGATCTAGAACAAGCAAATAAAAGTTTAGACTTACTTCTAGGCAAAGCGAAAGAATCTGGTAGTAGTATTCACTGGGATTCTGAAGCGCCACGTTACTACTGGAATGACGATAACCTCGAGCTTACAGCGTACGGCCTTGAAGCACTGGTAAGCTTACGACCTGACAGCCCAAGTATTCCAAAAATCGTTAATTACCTGCTGCTCGAGCGTGATGGTAGCTATTGGCATTCAACCAAAGAGACTGCCGCCATTGTTAAAGCCGCCCTTAAACTTGCAGAGGCTACTGGCGAAGGTCAAAACGACTTTCAAGTCATTGCACAACTTAATGGTAAAGAAATTTATAACAAAACCCTTTCAGGGCAAAGTGCAGACGGAAACGCCATTGATTTGACGGATTTCAGCACAGGTGACAATACACTTACTGTATCCGTGACAGGTTCTGAGACCCTTTATTTGAGCGCAAATGCAACCTATGTATCAGAAGAGGAAAGCTATAGCCCCGTTCAGGATCATTTCCGTATCAAACGAACCTATGAGGTTTTAAGTTCCCGCTTTGACCGTGAAACAAATACCTATGTCTATGACCCCAAGCTCGAGCTTAGCAAGGTAAATGAAGGCGATTATGTCCTGGTAAAGGTAGAAATTACCCCTCAAGAAAACTTCCGCTATGTCATGGTTAATGACCCACTACCCGCGGGTTTTAGTGTTGTTGAAGATGATAGTGTCTTTCGCATTGCAGGCGTAGAGCCTCGCTTTGGTTATGACTATTACGGTTGGAATTACTGGTATGACGGACGCGAGGTACATGATGAGCGCGTTGATTTCTACTTTACCTATTTAAGTTCACCCGTAACCTTTACCTATATTCTGAGAGCTGAAACGCCTGGTAGCTATGCAGCGCTCCCAACCCAAGCCTGGCTTATGTACGAACCTGAAATCAAAGGGCTTGGCAATGACACGGTGTTGCGTATACAGGCACAGTCCGCACAATAGGGAATAAGAAGCTCGAGCCAGATCTGGCTCGAGCTTCGATCTTTTTTATGAGAACAGCCCTTTGTGGTCTTTTTTTTCTACTAAGTATTTGTCTGGGTCAAACCTGGAAGCAAAGCAGTGATGGCTTTTTTACGGTAGAAACAGCCTCTACCGAAGATGAAGCTGAACTGCCAAAGGTTTTTAG
Organism: Trueperaceae bacterium; assembly: GCA_024642575.1. Classification (GTDB taxonomy): domain Bacteria; phylum Deinococcota; class Deinococci; order Deinococcales; family Trueperaceae; genus JAHEBB01. Next base: position 4,921 of record JAHEBB010000355.1, read on the forward strand.
CATCCTCGAAGACGCAAAAAACGATTTAAAAAGGCAGGGGCTTTACCTGCCAAGTGATATTATCCTGCGAATTCATCCTGATTTAGAATCATTTTTAGAAGCAACGCAGGTACCCTGGTTTATTGCTGGGCTGAGTGATAGGTCTTTGGCTTTGATACAGATTCAGCGCTTAGCAGTCCTTAAAGAACGCTCGAGCCTACGCATCACTTTAAGGCACGAACTTTACCATTTGGCCCAGCCAGAATATTTGCCTCGCTGGAAGGCAGAAGGAAGCGCCATGCTTTTTGCGGGCGAAGTACCGACAGCAAAACCTTTTGCAGCGATAAGCGAAGTTAGGCTCGAGCATTTACTCGCATCTCCAGGTTCATCTGAAGAATTTAAGCAAGCAATGGCGACTGCTTATCTATGGGTTAAAACAAAGAAAGAATAAATTTCTTGATACCTAATCTTTTGCGGTTTGCAAAACCGACTCGTTTAGGATGACAAGTTTTTGCCAGATTTTTTGAGATAGACCTGTCGTTAAATTTTCAATTTCATTGACACTTTGCAAAACCACACCATCATCAAAATCTTGCATATAAAGCGCTGCCAGTTTTCCCGTCAGGGAAAGCATCTCGCTGCAATAATCCAGGTATCGACTCAACTCATAGGGCGTCATCATTGGCTTGGGAGATGATGGGGTTAAATCACCTTTAAGAAAAAGCCTTTCGGGGTCTTTGGTAAGTTGGTGCATATCTATGACATGCGCTACAGAGCGAAGTTCGTGCAGGGCTGTTAATGCCCTGACCCTTTTTATGCGCTGCTCGAGCGTTACCAAAAAGAATATGCCCGCACCAATTAAGACGACATCATTTATGCCTGCCTC
>JAHEBB010000356.1 GCA_024642575.1 Trueperaceae bacterium
GCCTAAAAATGTTTAGACCTTCTTGAAGTCTTAACAGCGGTCGCTCAATACAGCTTGCTGTATAGTCGGCCTGCAAACGAGTATCGGCAGGAATGCCCGCATGAGCAGGCAAGTCCATAGCGTCTGGATCAACGCTGGTAGCTTCAATCAGTTGAGGGTCTAAGTCAAAGGCACGAGCAGAGGCCCGAGCATACTCGAGCCTATCCACATGATCGGCACCCACACAATGAAAAATACCCTGTGCTTCTTTTTCGATCAGCTTAAGCATCATTTCACAAGCATCTGACGCCAGACTGGGTGTCGCTTTTAAGTTAAGCGAATTGCCATACATCCAGATACCCAAGCGCTTACCTAAGCTTAGGCGCTCGAGCGTTAAAAGGGGGATATTGCCAAAGCCTAAATTTTGACTTAAAACTCGCCCACCTTGCGCCCAGTTCGGCCCATAAACCCCAGCAATACGCGCTACTATGCCTTTTTTGTAACTATTTACAAGCGTTTCAGCAACAACTTTTAAAACACCATAATAATTCAGCGGATTGGGTGGCGTTGTCTCGCTGGCAGGCGCTTGACTACCATCAAAAACCCAATCCGAGGAAACAAATACCAGCGGAATAGCTAGTATTTCTGCGGCTTCAAGCAAATATCTGGTGCTCTCTACCATAACCTGCCAGGCTGCTTCCTTTTGCTCATAGGCTAGTTTTAAATCATTAAAAAAGGCCATATGAACAATTGCCTCGGGCGCATAGTGTTTTACAGAAGCCAAAACCTCTTCACGGTTTGTAAGATCAACTTTCGCCATACTTAAATGGGCTTTAGGCTCGAGCCCGGAAGTATTGAGGGCCGCAAAGACTTTATGCCCATGTAACTCTATTGCCACGCGCAAAAAGTTGCTACCTACCAAACCTGAAGCCCCTGTCAAATAAATTTGCATAGGTTTACGGCCCTTTTTTCAGGCTCTCACTTTCAGCATGAAGGTTTTGCGCTAAGGCACGCTCAGCTGCTGCCGCAGCTTCTAAAGCTGATGCTTTGCCATCAACTCTGGCACCATCGGCTCGAGCAAATTCCTCAAGTTCTGCCTCGAGCTCGTCAAGTTCTTCTTTACCCGCCATCATTGCCAGCACATCTTCTCGGCTGACATCTTCTTTCATAAACGTGCCATAAGACTGCCCGCGTTTTAAGATAGTAAATTTGTCCGCCACCGGGTAAGCATGGTGAACATTATGTGTAATAAAAACAACTGCCAAACCCTTGGCTTTTACCTGAGCAATATATTTGAGTACCACTCCAGCCTGCTTAACCCCAAGCGCTGCGGTCGGTTCATCTAAAATCAGCACTTTTGCGCCAAAGTAAATCGCCCTAGCAATGGCTAATACCTGTCGCTCACCGCCAGACATAGTACCCACAATCTGATTAGGGTCTCTTATATCAATCCCCATTTTTGCCATTTCTTCGGCGGCTGTTTTATCGGCAAAGTCTTTACGCAGTAAATTTAAAGGCCCTAACCAGTTTTGCCCACTGGTAGGTTCTTGACCCATAAAAAAGTTGCGACTCACACTCATGAGCGGCTGTATGGATAAGTGCTGATGCACCGTAGCAATGCCGTAGCGCTGCGCGTCTCTCGGCGAACGAAACGTTACGGGTTTACCCTCTATAAGGATTTCACCTTTGGTGGGAATGTGTACACCTGACAAGGTTTTAATCAGGGTTGATTTACCTGCGCCGTTATCCCCGAGTAGGCAGAGCACCTGACCTTTATCAACCGAAGTACTCACGCCATTTAGTGCAATTACCGAGCCGAACGTTTTAACAATGTCTTTAAGTTCAATAAGCGGGGTAGTCATAGCTTTACCTCATCTAAAGCACGTTTATATGCAGATGAAACTTGCTGCTGAAGGCTCATTATTTGGCCTCCGTAGCACGCTTACGGATGTAGGTATTAAAGAGCACGGCTGCAAGTAAGCCCACACCCAGAAAGATGCGAAACCAATCATTGGGCATCCAGCGAACAATTTCGGTGCCCCGCGCAATCATGCCGTAAATAAGCGCACCCCAAAAAGCACCTGCTACCGACCCATACCCCCCGGTAAGCAACGTACCACCAATAACCGCTACAATGATGGCCTCAAATTCCTTAAGCTGACCCCGTAAAACCTCGGAAGAACCTGTTTCAAAAACTTGCAAAAGCGACAAAATGGTAGCAAAGACAGAGGTTCCAATAAACAAAATGACTTTTACACGATTTGTCGGAACACCCATATTACGCGCAGACTCAGCGTGACCACCCGTACCAAAAATCCAGTTTCCCAGTTGGGTACGCTGCAAGATAATAATGGCCACAATCGTCAGAATAATCCACCAGCCAAGCGCCACTGGAAAACCATCAATAATCGGAAGATTCTGAGCAATGCGTTGTCCTGTTTCAGGGTCTAAAACCCTTCTTTCAGTGATAGGAATAAGACCAATATTGCCTAGCAGCTGTACCAGTTTTGGGCTTCCCCAAATCTCCCCCGAAAACATCTGTGCCAGCCAATCACTCCTAATAAACTCTCTCGCCTGCGGTACATCGACAATGCCTTTTTGCCCTACCAGTGCCTGTATGTCTACACGGGTTGCGCCCCCGGTTAAAGCTCTGGTGACAACCAAGGTTAAACCTCTATAAATATAAAGAAAGGCTAGCGTAACAATAAAGGAAGGCAAGCCTGTCGAATTTACCAGTGTTCCGTTTATCCAGCCTAACAAAACGGCAACAGCCAGCGTTAGTAAAATAGCCTGCCAAGGCGCCCAACCGTAAAGCACAATCGGTGCTAGCACAATCAAACTGGTCATGCCAATAATCGAGCCTACTGAGAGATCAAACTCTCCCCCGATCATAAGTAAGGTTGCCCCAATACCAATAATGCCAATTTCTGCCGAGAACTGTAACCAGGTTATAACCGCGCGCCAGCCTAAAAAACCTGATGAATTACTAGCGCTATCCCAGGCAAAAACACTAAACATGACAAAAACCAGGATTGCGCCTGCTAAAGCGCCAAATTCAGGGCGGCTGAGTAAGCGGTTAAACCAGCTTATTTGGCGTACACGTTCATCTTGTGAAACTGCTGTTTTGAGTGCCAAGATTGTCTCCTTCCTCAATCACAATTGGCCTTTACCCTCTTTGTATTTTGGCCTTTGAGTGATCTAAAATCCATCTACTTAACCATTAAAAATAAAATTTAAAGAAAATAATACTAAACGGATTTAATCATGCCTTAAAGCTGAATCTATCTGACCTAACTCCCCCATCGTGTCTCGACTAGGTTGGCAAGGTCAAATTTATAAAGGCTTACGACATTTATAAATCAAACTGGTATAGCTTTCTAAGAAAATAGGGAGTTAGGCAATTGCTCTAACTCCCTGCTCAGTTAGGAAATCATGAGTGAACGCCTTATAGGAATCACTTATGAGCTAACAGTACCTAGCTTTTTTAGCGAATACCTTTAGCAGCCAAATCAAGAACTTGCTCGGCATTGCTCGCATCAACAAAACCAGGGCCAGTCAGGATGATTTCGTTGCCGGGAAGTAGGCCGTACTGAGCGTAAAGAACAGCAGTTTGTACACCAAGATAACCCTGGAGGTACTGTTGCTGATCAATTAGGAAGCTCATGGTACCGCGCTGTACAGCTTCAATCATAAGAGGAGAAAGGTCAAAAGCACCCAATTGAACCTTTCCATCAAGCCCGCGGTCTTCAAGAACTTGAATGGCAGGCTCGCCTGGTTGAGGGCCAACAGCTAAAACGGTGTCGGTATCTGGGTTATTGCTTAAGTAGCTATCTAAGAGTGAGTAGAGCTCACTGGCATCTGAGGTGGTTGAAGAGATCATTTCGGTGGGTCCGCCAAAACCATCAGCAAAGCCTTTGCAGCGCAAATCAAGCGCTAAGTTACCTTGCTCATGAGAAATGCAAACGCCTTTGGTACCGCCCGCAGCAGCAAAACGCTTACCTGCACCTAAACCAGCCTCGTACTCAGTTTGACCAATATGGCGCAAAATGCCGATGCTTTGGAATAAGTCACTACCTGAGTTAATAGAGAAAACAGGAATACCCAGTTCAATCGCTTTTTCAATAGGCTCACCTAAAGTGGCAACATCTGGTAATGAAACAATGAGTGCATCAGGTTGACGAGCAACGGCAGCGTCAATCATTTTTGCCATTAGAGGCAAATCAAAGGTATCTGGTGCATCATAGGTGCAGCTAACCCCAAAATCTTTACAGGCGTCATTTACAGCATTGTAAACAACCACCCAAAAGGGGTTATTGGCACCACCGTGGGCAACCACGGCAATATCAAGATCACTGCGCGCTGGTTGAGCAAAACCCAAACCCAGAGCTACTAAAATTAGGAGAGCAAATAGTTTTTTCATCGTTTTCCTTTCCCAAAGAAACTACCCAAGTCATAAACTTGCCAAACGCTCGAGCCTTTATGTTTCAGTCACAGAGTTATGCTTTTACACATAAATACTTTTACACATGACTGTGATTGCTGCATAAAAACTTCAAACAGCAAAAGCAAATCTAATCTTGAGTAATTTGACTATACCTATAGCCCAAAATGCTTGTCAATAGTGAAATTGCGTAATGCGCAACCTTTTATTGTGTTGCGTCTTGAGCAACTTTTGTATAAACTTAAGGACAGCTTTACCAAAACCGTTTACCAGATTTCATTTTCTGTTGCGCTGTGCGCAATCAATGGTGAAAGCATGAATGAAGTTAAAGCCCTTGCCAAAGGACTACAAATTCTAGATCAGTTGCTTGAGGCGCATATGCGCCCCGAGGAACATCAGCGTATGGGTGTTACCGAAGTTGCTGAGATTTTAGGGGTCAATAAAAGCAGTGCCTCGCGTTTACTACAAACCTTGAGCAGCTACGGTTATGTCAAACGGAGCAGCGAGCAACGTGGCTATGTTTTAGGCCCCAAAATGCAAAATGCGGCTCAAGCAGGTAGCCAGACCGTGTTTAGAGATATCGCTCGACCCTTTATCTATCAACTCATGAAATCCAGTGGCGAAAGCGCTCATTCTGCTATTGTCGCTCAGGGGCAAGCCTTGATTATTGATGATATTGAATCGGCATCTTCTTTAAGAGTTACAGGCGGGCTAGGTCGGCTCGAGCAACTTCACTGCACAGCTATTGGCAAGTGCTTGTTGGCATTTATGAATTTGCCTTTACCCAAAAACTTAAATCAGCAAACATCCAGAACTATCACGAACTACAGCACATTTAAACAGCACTTAGAAGAGATTCGTTTGCAGGGCTACGCCCTTGATGATGAGGAAAACCTTGAAGGAGGTCGCTGTCTGGCAGCCCCTGTTTATGATCAGTCAAATACCGTCATTGCATGCATTGGTATTTCTGGCCCCAGTGTGCGTATGACGCTCGAGCGTCTGCCCCACTATATACAGCTGGTTCTAGATACCAGCAAAGAGTTATCGTATAGTCTGGGATTTAGAAAGTAACGGCCTCAAACTCTTGAGGCTGATATTAACCTAGAGAGTTAGCTTTGACTTTTAGTGCCTAAACAAAATGTTTAGACTGTAGATTTAAAGGAGTTTTATGTTAAATGTCGCCCTTTTTGGCGCTGGTCGCATCGGCAAAGTTCATGCAGCTAGCCTTGCCAAAAACCCTAAAGCCAAGCTCGTTGCGGTTGTCGATGTACATGAACCTAGCGCTAAAGCCTTAGCCGAGCAGTACGGTGCCAAGGTAAAGCAACAAGCCGAGGTTTTTGAGGACAAGTCAATCAATGC
>JAHEBB010000027.1 GCA_024642575.1 Trueperaceae bacterium
GTACTCATACCTGTAGACGGCTCCCCCTCGAGCGAGCATGCAGCTAAACTTGGGCTTGCCCTTGCGCAGCAACTTGATGCTACTGTCGTTTTTGTAACGGTGAGTGCATTTAAACCTTACCTTGTTAAGCCAGAAGACTATGCTGCCTTTTCAGCACCACAAACCTTGCTCAATCGTTGGGAGAGCCAAGCCAAACAAAAGTATGTGCTAGCGAACACTATTTTAGTTTTAAAGGAAAGAGCTCTAGTCGTTGAAACACTGCTAGACCTGTGTCGGAGTGAGAACTGTGATTTGATTGTATTAGGTACAGGTGATCACAAAGGGTTATCTAAGGTGCTCTTGGGAACTGTAGCCGAACGTACCGCAAGACTGGCCCAAGTTCCTGTATTACTCGTGCGAGATAATGATTCTCAATTATCTTGGATAAAAAACATTTTGCTTGCCACTGACGGAAGCTCGTATAGTTCACTTGCCCTTGAGCACGCCGACTCTATTGCAAATAGACTTGATGCTAAGCTAACTATCCTAAATGTTGCTCCAAACATAGATCAGCTTCCTTTAGGGTTTGGACGCGCCTGGATGTTCAGCGATGTAACACCCATTCAAAAACAGCTTGATAATTATATAGCTGAACTTAAAGCAAATGGGAACGAACTGCTGGACCAAAGTCGTAAACAATGCCAAAGTACACATGTTAGTACGCTGCTCAAAGAAGGGCGTCATCGCCTCAGCAGTGAGGTAATTAGTGAGGTGGCAAACGAAATAAACGCTGACCTTATTGTGATGGGGACCCACGGTTATACAGGTTTAAGAAAATTTCTGCTCGGAAGCGTAGCTAGCGAAGTAGCTCATTCTGCAAAACAACCCGTATTACTGGTAAGAAACCTTAAATCAATTAAGTCTTAAAATGCTCAGCTTACTAGCTTTTTAGTCCATTTGACACCAGGAGAGCGTCATGCCCCAAAGCTCAAATACAATTCCCAAGATAAATGCTGGTCTTAGTCAACTTGAGGCCACAGAACGTTTGGCAGAATTCGGAACCAACACGATACCCGAAACCCGCACAGACCCGTTATGGTTGCGGTTTCTGCACCAGTTTCAAAGTCCTCTTATTTATATTTTGCTTTTTGCACTGCTGTTTGACTTGGGCGTTTGGCTTTACGAGGGACGCCATAGCCTACCTTACGAATCCTTTGCAATCCTTGTAATTTTACTTTTTAATGCTGGACTTGGTGTTTGGCAAGAGCGCCGAGCAGAAAACGCACTTAGCAAACTAAAAGCCTTGGCTTCACCCCAAGTTTGGGTACTACGAGATGGTGTGTTAATCCGTCTACCAAGCCAAGATTTAGTTCCTGGCGATAGAGTACGCCTTGAAGCAGGAGAACGTATTCCTGCGGATAGCCGGGTCGTGCAGGCAGAAGGCCTACTGATTGATGAATCTGTACTCACTGGTGAAAGTGTGCCTGTCGATAAAACCAGAAATGATGAAGTATTTTCAGGAACTTTAGCAGTGAGGGGCAAAGCATGGCTCGAGCTAAGTCGCACCGGAAGTTCAAGTGCCATGGGTCGCCTAGCTGAAATGCTTGGTGATATCAAAATGGAAAAGACACCCCTTGAACAGCGGTTACATTCCTTTGGAAATCAAATTGCCAAGTGGGTGCTTCTGCTGGCAGTAGGATTGATGGTCACTTTGGTTGCCCTTGAAGGAACAAGTAACTTTGCAGAGTTGCTTCTCTTTACGGTAGCCCTAGCAGTAGCCGCAGTTCCTGAAGGTTTGCCCGCCGTACTCTCCCTTACCCTTGCCTTAGGGGTAGAGCGCATGGCACGGCGTAAGGCAGTCGTTAGGCGACTCTCAGCAGTAGAAGCCCTTGGTTCGGTCACCGTAATAGCTACCGATAAAACGGGTACGCTAACGGAAAATAAAATGGAGGTAAAAACCACTGATTTCACAGATACCCTACAAGCACACAAAGCCATGGCTCTTGCTTCGGATGCAGAATTGGATAGTGCTGCAGGTGACCCCCTTGAGCTAGCCTTACTAAGCTATGTTCAAGACCAGGAGCTAGATATAAACACTCTGCGCCAAGAGCACCCTCGCCTGGCGGTTAAACCCTTTGATAGTAACTGGAAGTTCATGCGGGTGACTGTTCAAGAAGATGGGAGGCTTGTTAGTTATCTCAAGGGTGCGCCCGAGGTAGTGCTCGAACGCTCCACCTTATCAGCCGAAGAGCGACGTTCATGGGAAGAAAAGATGGAGGCGTATGCCCATCAAGGCTTTCGACTGCTTGCATTTGCGTTTGCCGAAGACGAAAAGGAAGACGAACTTATCTGGCTTGGTTTAGCCATGCTCTGGGACCCTCCACGCTCTGAAGTTCCTGAAGCCATTCAAAAAGCGCAAGAGGCAGGTATTCGGGTGCTTATGATAACAGGAGACCACCCTGCTACATCTTTAAATATTGCTCATCAAATTGGCATTCCAGCTGAGCGTGTTCTAACGGGGACTGATCTTGAGCACTTAAGCCCCGAAGCCCTAAGCCAAGCTGTGCAGGAAGTAAATGTTTTTGCTCGAGTTGACCCTGAGGATAAACTCAGGCTAGTTGAAGCATTAAAACAAGCAGGTGAAATCGTTGCGATGACAGGTGACGGGGTTAACGACGCTCCTGCGCTCAAACGCTCGGATGTCGGTGTGGCTATGGGTCAGCGCGGCTCTGATGTCTCACGCGAAGTGGCTGACCTGGTGCTGCTCGATGACAACTTTGCTACCATCGTTAGTGCTGTTGAAGAAGGTCGCAGCATTTACAACAACATTCAAAAATTTATTCGCTTTTTATTTTCAACCAATGTTGCCGAAGTGCTTGTCATTGCCATTGGGGCTATTCTAGCTTTCATATTGGGCTTACGCACGCCAGAGGGTGGTGCTTTACTGCCCCTTTTAGCAGTGCAAATTCTCTGGATCAACTTAATTACAGATGGGCCACCTGCTCTGGCCCTTGCCTTGGATAAAAACCCTGGGGTCATGAACGTTCCACCCCGCTCTCCAAAAAGTCCCTTGCTTGAAAAACTCGATTTGCGCTTTATCTTACTGGTAGGTAGCTTCAGTGGTCTAATTGGGTTAGGTCTATTAGGCCTAGTACCAAAACTCGGGTTTGACCTGGACAGCGCTCGTACCGTGCTCTTTCATTTCTTGGCGATCAAACAGCTTTTTTTAACCTATCCGTCGCGTCATACTGCCACACGCCCGCGCAACAACGTGATTTTGATTTGGGTAGTGCTTATAGGAGTCGGTTTTCAGATTCTTATTGGGCATCTTTCAGTCGCGACCACGGCCCTAGGCGCTGTCTTGTTACCTCTCGAGCTGTGGGGTCTCGTACTAGCAGCAAGTTTGTTGGTCTGGGGTTTAGCTGAAGGTTTAAATAGGGTTATTTGGCGAGAAAGACCTGCCAAAACCTAACATTGAAGCACCTGTGGATTAAACGCAATATAACGTGTAACTAAAAAACCTTTGACCTGGGATATATAAAAGAATGAGTGTTAATGAAATGGAAAAAACCAAAATACTTTTAACAGGTGCATCGGGCACTGTTGGCTTCCAGGTTTTGCGGCAACTTCTCGAGTCTGGCGATCTTTACAACATCAGTATTCTTGACAAGAGGACACGCCTTTCTCAAAAACATTTATTGCCTTATCAGAGAAAACTCAGGTTACTTTGGGGAGACCTTTGCAATGCATCGTTTGTCAACAAAGCCTGTCAAGGTCAGGATGTGGTCATTCATTTGGCTGCCATCATTCCACCTTTGGCTGACAGCAATCCTAAACTTGCTTACGCTGTTAACGTTGAGGGTACAAAAAACCTGGTTAAGGCATTAGAGCTATCATCCAAACCCATGTTTCTTCTCTACAGCTCGTCGATTTCTGTTTATGGAGATCGTCTCCAACAGCCTTATATCAAAGTGTCAGATTGTTTACAACCAAGCTTAGGTGATGAATATGCTAAAACCAAAATTGAAGCGGAAAAGATTATCCAAGCCAGTACCTTAAACTGGACTATCTTCCGCCTATGTGCAATTTTTGGAACACAAAATCACAAGTTGTCTAAACTAATGTTTCATATGCCTTTGGAAACCCCCATAGAATTTACGACTCCTGAAGATGCAGCCAGGGCCTTTGTAAAGGCTATTTCCAAAGTTGACGTTTTGAATAAACGCGTTTTAAATCTGGGTGGCGGGAGTCAGTGCAGAATTCTATACAGTGATTTCTTAACGCGTAGTTTTAGGATTTTTGGGCTGGGCAAGCTTGACTTCCCCGAGCATAGTTTTGCTGAGCAAAATTTTCATTGCGGGTATTATGCAGATGGAGATGATCTCGAGGCAATTTTATCGTTTCGGCAAAGTAATGTAGCCAGCTATTTTCACAGCCTTACTGGTTCAGTCTCAGGGGTGCAAAAACTGGTAACACGACTGGTTCATCCATTTGTAAAAAGGCAGCTCACGATCCAGTCAGAACCATATCAAGCGGTAAAAACCAAGGATGCCCATCACCTGAAACGCTTCTTTAAGACTACTACTATTAATGAAATTGTTGATGAAATAGGATGACATTGAATGACCTGGATATTATTTCTAATTGTAACAGCAGTGATTATTTTTGCTGGTACGGTGCTGGCTCGCTACGGTGACATTCTGGCTGAGAAAACTGGTATGGGTAGGTCTTGGATTGGTTTGGTTCTAGTTGCCGCTACCACGAGTCTGCCTGAACTTTTCACTGGTTTCAGTTCCACTGCGATTTTTAAATTACCTGATATTGCAGTTGGTGATGTGCTTGGAAGCTGCATGTTTAATTTACTTATTCTTTCACTGATGGACGCAGTAGCAGGTAAAGAATCCATTTCAGCTCGAGCCCAACAAGGTCATAGCCTGTCAATAGGCTTTGGTTTACTGCTTGTTGGGTTTGCCGGCTTGGGTTCGCTAGCTGGGACAAGCCTCCCTAGCTTAGGTTGGATAGGCATTTATACACCTCTTCTTATCATCGGGTATCTGGCAGCTATGCGGCTGATTTTCCTTTTTGAGCAGCGGCGCTTAGCCAAGGAAGCAAAGCTAATAGCCGTAGAGTTACAGTACGCTAATATTTCTCTTCGCAAAGCTGTAACACGCTACATCTACGCTGCAGTAGTAGTGGTTTTTGCTGCAACCTTTTTACCAAACTTAGGTGAACGGATTGCCCAAGAAACGGGCTTAGGCCAAGCTTTTGTAGGCACCTTGTTTATTGCCCTGGCAACTTCCTTACCTGAGGTCGTTGTATCCTTGAGCGCCGTTCGTTTGGGAGCATTGGATTTAGGTATAGGCAATATCTTAGGGAGTAACTTATTTAACCTTTTGGTTTTGGCACTCGATGACATGTTTTATATCTCTGGGCCGATTCTTTCTCAAACAGATCCAGGTCATCAAGTGGCTGTGCTAGCCATCGTGCTCATGAACGCCTTATTATTAGTGGGATTAACCTATCAAAGCCTCAAAAAACAATTTGTGCTTGCGTGGGATACCCTGGGCATCCTGATTGTTTATGTAGGAACAGTCATCTTTATGTACATGGTGCACTCCTAGCTTTCATATATCTTTTAGTCTGGATTTTGTACTACAGGTATCTCAGTGTATCCTGCGGCTTAGGCACCTATGAACTAAAAAATATGCCCTATCCTCAAACTATTTTTCTTTAGCACTAGCCAATAGGGTCAATATTATTAATTCAAATCAATATATAGAAACACAGATTGGTTTATGGATATTATTTTGTCCCTGCTTCAAATACAAAAGGTATCCCTAGAATAGCCAAACAACATATCCCAAATATGCTCCCATCAAAGTAAAACCTTCCCAACGCACTAGCTTTTTAGCGGTGATTAGAAACAAGGCCGTTACTAAGCTAAAGGCAATCATGATAAACAAATCTACATTGAGGTCGGCGAAAGGTTGTTCAAGAGGAATAATAAGACTTGACAAGCCTAAAATGCCTAGTACATTGAAAATATTAGAGCCTATAATGTTGCCCAAAACCATATCGGTATGTCGTTTTAGTACAGCTACCAGCGAACTGGCTAATTCAGGCAAGCTAGTGCCTACTGCAACCAGTGTTAAACCAATGACTTTTTCAGGGACACCAAAGGTACGTGCTAAATTACTCGCACCTTCCACTAAAACTTGTGCACCACCTACCAATAAAGCTAGACCCCCAATAATTCCTAAAAGTGTTAGCCAAAGGGGGTGAGTATGCACAGACAGGTCTTCTTGAGTAGCGGCCTTCGGTGTACGTAGCATCCACACCAAATAGATTATAAGCATTACGAAAGTAATTAATCCCTCAGTCCGATTCATTTCCCCATCAACAAACCAAAGCAGGGGTAAAAAGGCAGCAAACAACATGATGGGAATATCACGTCTTAAACCACTCTTGGTTATACCTATGGGTAATAGTAAGGCACATAGACCTAAGATCAGGCCTAAATTAGCGGTATTTGACCCTATGACGTTTCCTGTAGCGATAGCCACAGAACCATTGAGCGCTGCCGTGAGTGTTGCGGCTAATTCTGGCGCACTGGTACCAAAAGCGACAACCGTTAGTCCTATAACTAGGGGACTTAAGTTAAAACGGAGCGCCAAGCTAGACGCAAAGCGAACCAAAAGTTCTCCACCAACATAAAGCAACCCTACACCCAGAAGAATCAACAAAACATCTAACATACAACACCTCTATAGCGTTATTTGCTAACGCATCAGGTCTTGCCTATTGTGCTTGCTACCGAGTGGTCTTTAACCACTGTCTTGACGATAACAAACTCCCATTTTGATGGAGTGGGCGGCTACTCCCCTGTGTTAGTCATTCTACACGAATTTTTATGAATACTAATGAGACAATCGGGAGGTAAAAATATTTTTATTTCGTTGACATTATGAATCTACCCATTTCTAAAGCACAATCACACTCGAGCCTTTTGAGCTATACTAACGAGCTATTTGATAAGGATTTCTTATGTCTGGAAAAGTTGGATTTATTAGTTTAGGCTGCCCCAAAGCGCTGGTTGATAGTGAGCGCATTTTGACGCAACTTCGTGCTGAGGGCTATGGCATTGTACCTTCTTATGAAGAGGCAGATGTGGTAGTGGTTAATACCTGTGGTTTTATCACGCCTGCCGTTGAAGAGTCGCTCGAGGCCATTGGTGAAGCCTTAACCCATAACGGCAAGGTCATTGTCACGGGTTGTTTAGGTGAAAAGCCAGATACCATCCTAGAGCGCCACCCTAAAGTCTTAGCCATTACAGGTCAGGCCGATATCGAAGGGGTTATGACCGCTGTCCATAAAACCTTACCGCCCGACGAAAATCCTTATACCTCACTTATTCCACTTCCTCCAACTGGGGTTAAACTTACCCCTAAACATTACAGCTACTTAAAAATTGCCGAAGGCTGCAATCATAAATGCAGTTTTTGCATCATCCCGCAAATGCGTGGCCTTCAGGTTTCCCGTGACGCCTCTGACATTCTTTATGAAGCTTATAGACTTGTTGCGAGCGGCACCAAAGAACTCATTGTTATTGCTCAAGATAGCAGTGCTTATGGTTCAGATCTTCGCCACCGTGAGTCAGACTTTCAAGAACGGCAAATTAAAGCGCACCTTGTTCCGCTGGTTAGCGAATTAGCTGAGATGGGTGCCTGGGTAAGGCTGCATTATGTTTACCCTTACCCCCATGTCAGAGACCTTATTCCGCTTATGGCAGAGGGCAAGCTTCTTCCCTATCTAGATGTTCCCTTGCAACATGCCAGCCCCAAAGTTCTTAAAGCTATGCGCCGACCTGGAGGAGCTGAAAGTCATCTTAAGACCATTCAGGAATGGCGCAACATCTGTCCAGAGCTTGCCATTCGCTCGACCTTCATTGTTGGCTTTCCTGGTGAAACTGAGGAAGACTTTGAGTATTTGCTTGCGTTTTTAAGAGAGGCTAGGCTCGAGCGGGTCGGTGCCTTTACTTACAGCGAGGTTCCTGGTGCAACAGCTAACGCCTTAGCCAATCAAGTCCCTGAAGAACTCAAAAAAGAACGACATGCTCGCCTCATGGCTCTACAACAAGACATCAGCCTTGAGAAACAAAGGGCAAAAATTGGTCAAACCTTAGATGTCATTATTGATAACTATGGCGACTTGCCTGGTGAACTAATAGGGCGCTCAAAAAGTGACGCACCTGGCATTGACGGTACGGTGACAGCTCAATCTGATGGTACGGTAAAAATTGGTGATATTGTAAGAGTTAAAATTTCAGCTGGAAGTCACTATGATCTCGAAGGTGATGTTGTAGAAACCCTACCCTGGAAACCCAACGTTTTAAGCTTCACCTAAGCTATTTAAGATCAGAACCTACTTATCGTTTGACCTTTTTTGCCTCATTCGTCTTGCTACCCTGACGTTGAGTTAGCATTACTTTAAGTTCGTGTGAACTGGTTGCTGCCGTAATAGCATCATCAAGCGAAATTTGACCATTCAAGTAAAGCTCTACCAGATGTTGATCAAAGGTCTGCATGCCGCGCAAATTATCTTCTATAAGCGCATCTTTAATCATATGCGTCTTATTTTCATCTTTAATATAATCACGAATCAGTGGCGTGTTGATCAATACCTCAAGAGCCATCGCTCGACCAGGCCCTGTGGAGCGAGGCAATAAACGCTGAGAAACGATGCCAAGTAGCGATTCTGCAAAGAGTACTCTTATCTGATCACGCTCATGTGGTGGGAAAAAATCAATGATGCGATTAACCGTTCTAACGGTATCTAGAGTATGCAAGGTGCTTAAGACCAGATGACCTGTTTGAGCAGCTGTAATTGCAGCTTCTACGGTTTCACGGTCACGCATCTCACCAATCATAATGACATCAGGGTCCTGACGCATGGCGTACTTTAAGGCACTAAAAAAGTCTGATGTGTCTTGACCTATTTCTCTTTGAATAACCAGACTCCGCTGATTACGATGCAAAATTTCAATCGGGTCTTCAATGGTAATAATATTTTTAGGATATTTTCGGTTAATGAAATCAATAATGGCAGCCAACGTTGTTGACTTACCTGAGCCTGTTGGCCCCGTCACCAGCACAAGTCCTCTGGCTCTGGCAGCAAAATCTCGCAAAATATCAACAGGTAAACCTAGGGTTTCAAAACTGGCAACTGTGTCTTGAATTACCCGCATCACAATACCAATAGACCCTCGCTGGCGAAAAACATTACAGCGAAAGCGGGCCACTCCAGGAATTGTAAAGCCAAAATCTAGCTCGTGGCGATGTAAAAAAAGCTCACGCTGCGTTTCAGACATCATGGCTAGTGCAATTTGCTCTGTTTGTTGAGGTGTTAATACGGGGACACCTTGAAACGGGACTAAAGAACCATCAATCCGCATATACGGCGGAGCGCCTGCATGTAAATGCACATCTGACGCGTGCTGAGACACCATCGTTTTTAGCAAATCTGCTATACGTAAGCCTCTACCTTGTTGTGTAAAACCCGATGGTGTCTGATTCATTCCCATTTACACTCGTCTTGTTTAGTTTAGCAGATGAGCGGTTGCATATATTGCGAACTTTATTGCTTGCATCCTTTAAGAGGCAAGATAGGGAGGCTAAGCTCCCTATCCTTTTATAGAATTTTTGATAAGAATGATTTGGTACGCTCTTCTTGAGGGTTAACAAAGAAATGTTCTGGCGTGCCTACTTCAACAACTTGCCCTGCATCCATAAACACAACCCTGTCACCAACTTCTCGGGCAAAACCCATTTCATGCGTTACCACAATCATGGTCATACCCTCTTTAGCAAGATTAACCATAACCTCTAAGACTTCACCTACGACCTCAGGGTCAAGAGCACTGGTAGGCTCATCAAAGAGCATGACTTTTGGCTCCATAGTAAGCGCTCTAGCAATCGCTACGCGTTGTTGCTGACCACCCGACAACTGTCCTGGGTACTTTTGTGCCTGTTCAGGAATTTTAACCTTTTCCAAATAGTACATAGCTTTTTGTTCGGCCTCAGACTTTTTCATTTTTCGGACTCGAATAGGAGCCAAGGTGACGTTTTCCATCACGCTAAGGTGCGGGAAAAGATTAAAAGACTGAAATACCATGCCGGTTTCACGGCGAATTTTGTCAATATTACGAACATCGTCAGTGAGTTCAATATTGTCTACCGTGATTTTGCCTTTCTGGTGTTCCTCGAGCCTATTTATGCACCTAATTAAGGTCGACTTTCCAGAACCTGATGGACCGATGACCACAACCACTTCACCTTTATTAACAGAAAGATTTATGTTCCTAAGAACATGAAACTCCCCATACCACTTGTTGAGTTCTTCAATTTCAATAATGCGGCTGCCCCCTACAGGTGCATCCGCTCGAACATTTTTAATTGCAGCATCTGACATAGTTACCTCGTACCTAAACCGAGTTCTTTTTCTAACTGCTTACTGGCTACACTCATGCGGTAGCAAAAAAACCAATAAAAAAGACTCATAACAATGAAAAGTTCTCTCACTATACCACCGGGTATTTGTTTGGCTTCAGGTTGATTTGCGACACCTAAAACCACCGCAAACAAATCATGAAGACCAACGATTGTTACCAAAGAGGTGTCTTTAAACAAGCCTATAAACAAACCTACAATGGCAGGAATGACGGCCCTAAGAGCCTGAGGTAAAACAATCAGACGCATTGAGTCCCAGGGGGTAAGACCAAGTGCATGTGCTGCTTCACGTTGTCCTTTGGGTATTGCCTGCAAACCACCGCGGACATTTTCTGCCATATAGGCAGCAGCAAATAAGATAATAGCTACCTGCGCGCGAATGAGAGCTTCGGGTCTTATGCCCCCTAAAAAGAGAGGCAGTAATAGCGAAGCGGTAAACAACCAGGTAATAAGCGGAGCACCCCGAATAATTTCAATATAAGTAATACAAAAGTATTTAATGGCAGGCAATTTGCTTTGTCGCCCAAGGGCTAAGGCAATGCCTAAAGGGAATGCCAAAGCAATGCCTGTTACTGAGAGGAAAAAGGTAAGCTGAATGCCTCCCCACATGCCCGGAGAAACATATTGCATGGGGCCAGATTCTCCTGAGAATCCTAGCATAAGGAATAAACAGACAAACCATGATAGCCCCCAGAGAATACTTAGATACATAGCAACATTGGGCCAGAACTTTGCCAGGCTGTACCCAGCAAACCCCGCGATGATTGCGATAAGCCACAGCCAGCGAACCGAAGGAAAAAGAAAAAGTGAGATGAGGGTTATTGCCAAACAAAAACCCATGAGCCAGTAGAAAGCCTTAAAAACAATTTGACCTATTCCGCCTTTGCCTACACCAGCTGATAGACCAAAGAGAAAGAGAATAAGAGCTACACAGGACATAGGTCGCCAGAGCAGTTCTGTAGGGTATCTGTAGGTAGCAAAAAGACGCAGGTTTTGCCAAACGATTTCCCAGTGAGCTTCAAAAACCATCCAGCGAAGCAGGCTAATTAGCGTATAGACAATAATCACTAGGCTGGCAAGTGAAATCAGGCTATTCCACCAATTACTAAATAGATTTCGCTTTAACCAAAACGCAAAGCCAGTTTCGCGAATGGGTGGGGGTAGGGCCGGTTGCAACATATTAACGCTCCACCAGTTGATTTTTGGCGTTGTACCAGTTCAAAGCAAACGAAAAGGTTAAGCTGATCACCATATATCCACCAATCAATATGACAAAAACAGGCATGGCCGCACCCGACTGATTATTGACGATGGAACTAACGGCATAAAATTCTTGATAGGCCGCAAAGATACCCAAAGAGCTATTTTTCGTCAGGTTAAGGTATTGGCTGATAAGGGGTGGTGTGATAATGCGCAGGGCTTGCGGGAAAACCACCAGATTAAAGGTTTGACCTGAACTAAGTCCAAGTGCCTTAGCTGCTTCTGTCTGACCTTTCGCAACCGATAGAATGGCCCCACGCACAATTTCAGCAATAAAACTAGCCGTATAAAAGGTAAGGGCAAACAGCAAAGCTAGATAGGGAATGGTAAAAATCGTGCCCCCAGCAATTTGGGTTCGCTCGGTGGGGAAGTAAGGGTAGCTCATAACCATTGGGCTTGCACCAAGTAAGGTGAGCTTTGGTTCGGTAGCTGTCTCGACACTTAGAGAGCGCGTTTCACCATAATTATCAGTCACCACCCGACGTTTAAACCCTTTAACAATCATTTGCAGGCTATAGTCTTTCCCTTCATAGCCGTCTTCACCTTCAGGAACATTTTCACCTGCGTCAAAACGACCGTTTCCATTTTGATCTTTGTAAACTACACCATAGCTAGGAAACTCAAAGAAATGTAGGCGTAAATCTGAGGTCTTATCGGCATTTACAAATTGATGCTCGACCTCACCATACTCGTTTTTCTTTAGACGAGGAAAGGCAAATGCACTACGGATATTCGCTTTTTGCTCGGTGCGTCGCTGAGGGTTTACCTCGAGCGTAAGTTCATCAAACTCGAGCAAGACAGGGACTTTCGCTGCAATCTTTTCTGCATTTTGGTCAAAGACACCGTTGGCATTTTCGTCTATAAAGCTAAAGACGCGACCACGGTCAACATCTGCACTGACGGTCAAATGTTCAGGATATTTTGAACCTGCTAGCGCTATCAGATAACCAATAACTGCCACAAGCAAAAAGACAGGTAAGGAAAGCCATAGTGGATTACCAGGACGCTCTATTTTCTTCAAATGTCTATTTCTAAAAATATGAGCCGCAATCGCTAAGGCAAGTGCTATAGCCAGCCAGGGAAGCCATAGCCAAAAGTTGTTTGAAAAATAAGGCCAGGGTGTAATAAGCCCGCTCGAGTTATTTAGATAGAGATTTCCAAGACGCAAAGCAGCAACGCCTGAAGGAAGATTGGGAATAAAAAGTACAGTGGCAAAAAAGAATATTTGAACAACTAAAGGTATGTTGCGTACCGTTTCAATATAAATCGTAGAAATCTGCCGAAGCACCCAGTTATTAGACAAACGCATGAGCGCAACAGAAATCCCTAACAAAGTTGCAAGAACAATACCTAACAAAGCGACTTTCAAGGTATTTAAGATGCCCACAATAAGGGCTCTTACATAAGTATTGTCTTCAGAATAGGGAATAACACTTTCGGAAATAGGAAAGCCTGCACGGTTATTTAGAAAACCGAAACCTGTATTGACGCCTAGCGTCTTGACTCCTTTCATGACATTCAGAACAAGAATCGTCACAAGAAGGATAATCAAGGCCACAAAAACTAACTGCGCAACAATGGCAATGGTTTTTACATTTCTGTACCACGGTACAAGCTCTTGGCTTGGTTTAACTGCCATAGATCACATACCCCTCCTTTAATCAAAAGTGGGCGGTAGATAGTCCACCGCCCAAATAAGTTTAGTTATTTAGATTTTGCCAAGATCAAACTTAGCGAAGGGGTGGAGCATAATGTAAGCCACCATTAAGATAGCTAGCATTGTAACCACGGGGAATATTTACAACTGTTTCGGGTCCAAGATTACGATTATAAATTTCTGCGTAATTCCCGACTTGCTTAATAACATTGTAAAAAGCATCGGCACTGAGACCAAACTCTTCTACTTTTTCAGGCTCTACACCCAAGAGGCGACGTACATTAGAATCTGCTGAACCCACCAACATTTCATCTACGTTAGCTGAGGTGATACCCATTTCTTCTGCCATGAAGGTAGTAAATACGACCCAATTAGCAACATCATAGAACTGGTCATCGCCGTGGCGAACAGAAGGTCCAAGAGGCTCTTTAGAAATAGTAACGTCCATGATGACGTGCTCAGAAGGATCTCTTAGCTGGGTACGCTGTGCAGCAAGACCTGATTTATCAGTGGTATAAGCGTCGCAGGCACCGTCGTCATAGGCTGCCAAAAGGGGATCAGAAGTTTCTGCAATTTTGGCGTCATAGTCAAGACCGTTAGCATTCATAACATCAGCAAGATTTAACTCAGTGGTAGTACCTGATTGTACGCAAATCGTCGTACCGTCTAAATCTGCCAGGGTTTCGATACCAGAAGCAGCTCTAACCATAAAGCCCTGACCATCATAAAAGGTAGGCGCGGTAAAGTTCAGTCCTAAGCCGGTATCACGACTGCTTGTCCAAGTGGTATTACGAATTAAAATGTCAACTTCACCTGTTTGAAGTGCCGTAAAACGCTCACCCGAGCTGAGTCCACGGTAGGTTACTTTAGTAGCATCACCTAAAACAGCAGCTGCCACAGCACGACAATAATCAACATCAAAACCTTGGTAATTACCATCAGAATCGACATAGGCAAAGCCAGGAAGGCCTGTACCATTCACACCACAAATTAAGCTTCCACGACTCTTAATTTGGTCTAATGTACTTTGAGCAAAAGCAGTTGCGCTAAGCACTAAAGTAAGGCTTGCTAGTAAAACAAAAAGTTTACGCATTGTCACCTCTTTCAAAATTTAGGGTTTTTACATGCCCAGCGACATGCTACCTGTTTTAGGATTGTTTTGTAAAGTTGTCCCAACTGTGTTTTTAACACTAATGTGCAAACTGTCAATATAAAAACGAAACATTTATCATTTAAGCTTGCACATTTATGCAATTTAGTGAAACATGGGTTTTGGGCTCGTGTTGTTCAAAAACAACGCTGAAGACAGTAATCGTAGAATTTTGAGGTTGCTTAGCTAATATTCATAATAGTGTATAATTTAGATAACATTCGGTTATATCTTTCGACCCACTTATTTTGTTTTAATTTGTGTACTTAGGTCTTATGGCGTTAAAAAAGAGTGTAAATGATTTAATTTTTAAAACCTAAACGCTAACGTTTAGATAGGAAATGGAGTAGCTGAATTCGTGGCTGTGAGCCCTTTATTAACCGTTGATGATCTATTCGCCTTAGGCAATGTGCCCCCAGACTCGAGCCTTTCCTATGGTGAAAACCCTGACCAGTTTGGGCATCTATATCTACCTGAAAACCCTAAGAAAAGTCCTGTTGTCATTTTGATTCATGGGGGCTGCTGGCGCTCGAGCGTCAATCTTGATTATTTTGGGCAAGCTGCCAAGCACCTAACACAGCTAGGTATTGCGGTCTGGAATATTGAGTATAGGCGAATTGGTAATGGCGGTGGCTGGCCACATACTTTTTTAGATGTAGCTGCTGCTGCAGACAAACTCAGAGACTTCAGCAGCCACTTTTCACTTGACCTCTCCAGAGTTGTTGCCGTAGGTCATTCGGCAGGGGGGCATCTGGCACACTGGCTTGCGGCAAGGCAAAATTTGACCCCGAAAGGGGAGCTTTTTCGTTCAAATCCTCTTCTGTTAAAAGGCTTTATCGCGCTGGCGGGCATACCTGACCTTGCCGAAGCACTCAAAGCAAAGATTTGTAGTAATGAGGCACCCAAAGAGCTTATGGGGGGTTTCCCCGAGAGCTATCCAGAGCGCTATAGTCAAGGATCTCCTTCAGAACTTGCACCGCTAAATTCAAAGCAAATCTTTATTCAAGGCATAAACGATGACACTGTACATTTAGCTTATATAGAAGACTATGTTGCTAAAGCAAAGGCCAGACAAGAAGATATAGAACTGAATAAACTCGAAAATACTGGGCATTTTGAATTGGTCATTGCCTCAACATCACAGTGGCGTGTTGTTGAGCAAGCAATACAAGAGCTGCTCGAGCTTTAAACTTCTGTTGGGCTGCTCCCAGCAAATCGAGGTAAACTGATGGTCGAAATCAAACCTGTCAGCACGGAAACTCAATTTCAACAGCTCGGGCAATTAATGACCGAATATATCGCCTGGGATGCACAAGAGACTGCGAATCTAGGATTAGATGTCAAGGAATTTCTAGATTTCTATTATGGTAACGACAGCGAGTCAGGTCTAGATGATTTTTCTCCGCCGCAAGGTTGCTTATTGATAGCGACACTAGAAGATCACCCCGTTGGATGTATCGGGTTTCGCCGATTAGAAGACAAGGTTTGCGAGTTGAAGCGGCTGTACATTCGTCCTGAGTATCGCGGTAAACACATTGGACGCCACCTTGGAGAAACGCTTATCGAACAGGCTAGGAGAAGCGGATATAAGATTATTCGATTGGAGACGGCTACCTTTATGCTGGGTGCACACAAGCTGTACCAAAGGCTAGGGTTTAAAGTATGCGAACCTTATTACGAGATTCCAGAGAGTTTAAGGAAGTTCGCGTTTTTCATGGAATTGAGTTTGTCTGACTAAATTCAAGCCTCGAGAATTCTGCTTGATTAGTGATGTGACAGTTATTTTACAGGTTTAGCAGGTAAGGATCTTGCAGCTTCGTTAATGGCTCCGCGAATGGCATTTCTAATGGCAATATCAACAATAGAGGTTCCGCTTCTACCAGCCTGAAGTCCTTGAATAATATTAAAAAAATCAATTTGCACATTAGTCTGGGAAACTTCAGAAGTAGCTATGCCAATAGCTTCAACTTCGGCGGTTACCGAGTTTACAAAACGAATGTCAACCGTAACTTTTACGGTTACTGTCTCCGAGGAACCCCCAAATATGCCAAAAATACCCCCGCCGCCACCTGTTGAATCCAGGCTAAACTGACTTAAGCTACCAAGCGCAATAAGCTCTGCACCTGTAATTTGGCCCACTTCAGCGGCTGTCTTTTCGTCGACCCTACCTGAGGTTGCTAAATCTTGCTCGAGTATGACTTTGTCTAGTTCCGCACGTTCGGTAATACGAAACTGCTCACTGCGAAAAGCTTCTGTAACAAAGATGTCAGCCACACCTGAACCTAGCTCAGTATAAAAAGCTTGCTCTTGATCCTCTAGGTCTTTTCCCCCTAATTTAACCGTACCTGAGCGCACTTCGAAATTGGGTACTGCTATAATCCAGCGTGCATCTTTAGCAACAGGAGTCAGGTCAAATTCTACAACCGAGTTCGAACCTGTTTGAGTTTCTTGTACCGTTGGGGCGCAAGCTATAAACAAGCCTAGCAGCAGAACCAAATAAGAAATATATTTTATGCGTTTCATCACTTAAACCATCATATCAGCCAAAAAGATGAAAACCCTCAGACAAACTCTGAGGGTTCTAGTTAATGTTAAATGCTTAGGCTGCTTCCTTGTTTGCTTCTTCGCGTGCCTCGAGCTTAGCCTTGATGCGCTTAAGCACCGTCACTTCCTCGAGCGCACGTTGATCAAGCACACTACGAATATCTTTAATCTGTTGGTTAATTCCAGGAATAACCAATTGCTCGAGTGCATTTACACGACGACTGGTCTTTTTAATTTCCTCACCAATTCTGCGTAACCTGGTTTCGGTTGCTGCAACATTAACGAGGGCTTCAGTAAGCTTACGAAATTCCGAAGCGGCGTCTAACGTCCTTGCACCAGCGTTAATCGGGGAAAACGGCAAGCTCTTGTCAAACTCAGGTGCCTGAACCTGAGGTACTTTAACGCCGAATAGATTTTGGACTTTAATTTCCAAATCCAGACCTGTTTTGGCAGCAAGGCTTAAACTATCTACAGCTTCAGGGCCGTCCCAAGCTTTTGCCAGAAATAAGCTAAGGTAGGCTTCCTTACTGGTTTCAGATAGGGCCTTACGAGCCGCAAGCGATACTTTTACCAGATCAAAGAACTCACCAATCAGCGCGTCTCTTTTACGTTTAAGTAAATCTGCACCTCTAATTGCAAGACGCATTTGATCGCGCCGTTGTAAAAGGTTTGAACGGGTTGGTGCGATTTGTTCTGCCATAGTTCTCCTTAGGAGAAGTTACAGATTAAAACCCTAAAAAGTCAGGGTTTTAATCTCAAACCCTCAGCTTACATTCCCTGCTTGGCTGCGCCCCAGAGCTCTTCCATTTTTGCCCCATAATAGGTATCAATTTGCTCACGGCTTAATCTTGTAAGTTCACTTTGCGGCAATAATGAAAGAATAGTCCAGGCAATATTGAGTGAATCGTCAATACTTCTATCAACATTACCCTGATCAATAAATTGCTTTTCAAACTCTTCAGCAAATTTTAGATACAGCTTATCCGTTTCTGAAAGTGCATCTTCACCTGTAATCGCAACCAAACGGCGTAAATCAAGACCGTTTGCATAAGCAGCTTGTAGCTGATCAGCAACATTCTTATGATCTTTACGAGTTTTACCAGCACCGATACCGTTATTCATCAAACGGCTAAGGCTTGGGCCCGGATCAATGGGTGGGAAAATGCCTTGATTATGTAGCGTACGGCGCAGGTAAACCTGCCCTTCGGTAATATAGCCCGTCAAATCAGGAATTGGGTGGGTTACATCATCGTCAGGCATGGAAAGGATAGGGATTTGGGTCACTGAACCCTCGACACCATCAACCACACCAGCACGCTCATAAATAGATGCCAAGTCCGTATACATATAACCTGGATAACCACGACGACCTGGGATTTCTTCGCGCGCCCCACCAATCTCACGAAGGGCTTCACAGTAGTTCGTCAAATCGGTAAGAATAACCAGCACGTGATAGCCAAGTTCAAAGGCGAGGTATTCGGCAGCAGTTAATGCCATACGGGGGGTTAAAAGACGTTCTACCGCAGGATCATCAGCTTTATTTAAGAAAAGTACTGAGCGAGCAAGAGCGCCTGTTCGTTCAAACTCTTGAGTAAAGTAGGTCAATTCGCGCTGGGTTACACCCATTGCACCGAAAACAACCGCAAATTCCGAGCCTTCACCCAGCACTTTAGCTTGCCGAGCAATTTGTGCAGCAACTTCGTTAGCTGGCAAACCTGAACCTGAGAAAATAGGAAGCTTTTGCCCTCTGACCAAGGTTAAAAGCGTATCAATCGTTGAAATACCAGTCTGAATAAATTCTGTAGGCATTTCTCTTGATACCGGGTTAATAGGGGCACCACCAATGGGTAGACGTTTTTCGGCTACTACTTCTGGCAAACCGTCAATAGGTTCACCAATCCCATTAAATCTGCGACCAATCATGTCTTTGGCTACGCCTAATCGCGCGACATTTTCTACCAGACTAACTGTTGTAGAAGCAAGGTCAATACCTGAGGTTTCTTCAAAAACCTGAAGAATCGTGAACTTATCCGAAACTTCAATAACCTGTCCACCACGTTCGCGGCCATTACCATCTTTGATTCGCACGATCGAGTTATAGGCAAGATCAGGCGCATTTTCCAAATACAGCAGCGGACCTGATACATAGCTTACTTCGCTATATTCCTTTTTTAACAACTTAGACATTCAGCTCTCCTTTATGCTGCTACCGCAAATGCGCTGTCGAGCTCAGCCAAAACATTTTTTCTATAGATTTCAAATTCTGTCTCAGGTGTGTAGCGTGCACGGTTAATTTTTTCAGTGACAGGATTTGTCAAAATATCATCAATCGTAGCACCAGCATTTACAGCAGCCTGAGCCTGATCATAAAACTTAAGCATCATTTGCAACATGCCGTAAGCTTTTGACATAGAACAAGAAGCATCAACAGGGTCAAATCCATTTTGTTGCAAGAAATCTTGACGCAAAATACGACCAATTTCAATGATCAAACGCTCTTGATCTTGCAAAGCATCAGGACCTACCAATTGCACAACTTCTTGAAGCTCATTTTCACGAGATAAGAGGGTGACTGCGCGCTCACGAAGGTCTGAGTAATCAGGTGCAATGTTTTCCTTATACCAGTCTTCAAGGATTCCTGTAAACAATGAATAAGAGCGGTTCCAGTTAATCGCAGGGAAGTGACGGCGACGAGCAAGAGAAGCGTCAAGCGCCCAAAAACAACCAGTAATACGCAAGGTTGCCTGAGTAACAGGTTCTGAAAAGTCACCGCCTGCTGGTGAAACAGCGCCAATGATTGAGACGGCACCTTCTTCACCTGAAAGCGTCGTAACACGACCGCCACGCTCATAGAAGGCAGCAAGACGTGATGCCAGGTAAGGGGGATAACCTTCCTCAGCAGGCATTTCCTCAAGACGAGACGCAATTTCACGAAGGGCTTCTGCCCAGCGACTGGTTGAGTCAGCCATAACTGATACACCGTAACCTTGGTCGCGGAAGTACTCAGCAATGGTAATGCCTGTATAAATGGACGCTTCACGCGCAGCCACAGGCATATTTGAAGTATTAGCAATCAGCACCGTACGGTTCATAAGAGGGTTACCTGTTTGAGGGTCTTCCATGTGAGGAAACTCGACAAGAACTTCAGTCATTTCGTTTCCGCGCTCACCACAACCTACGTAAACCACAATTTCAGCGTTACCATATTTGGCAACACTTTGCTGGGTTACCGTTTTACCAGCACCAAAAGGTCCTGGAATAGCAGCGGTACCACCCATTGTCAGAGGAAACAAAACATCCAAAATACGCATACCTGTAAGGAAAGGCGTGATTGGGTCTAATTTTCTTTGAACAGGGCGAGCCTGACGTACGGGCCAAGGATGGTAAAAATTAATTTCTGTACCGTCCTCAAGGGTTGCTGCCACTTGGTCCACAGTATATTCACCAGCAGCAGCAATACTTTTAATTTTTCCTGTTATACCAGGAGGTACAAGAATTTTATGAGTGAATGAAAACTCAGGAACTGTACCTAAAATGGTACCTCCGGATACTTCGTCGCCCACTTTTGATGAGGGGGTAAATTTCCATTTTGCCTCACGTGACAGGGATTTAACGACGATGCCACGTTCGATATAAGTACCTGAAGCTTCTTTAATCTTATCTAAGGGGCGCTGAATCCCATCAAAAATGCCATTAAGCATTCCTGGCCCAAGCTCTACAGCAAGGGGCAAACTAGTTGAAACAACAGCCTCACCTACTGTTAAGCCCGAGGTATCTTCATAAACCTGAACAAAAGCAGTGGTTCCGTCTAAACGGATAATCTCCCCTACCAGTTGTTCTTTACCTACACGAACGATATCGTACATCCTTGCGCCCATCATGCCTTCTGCAATGACTGCAGGGCCTGAGATACGCTGGACTTTTCCTTCAATCGCCATTTTTCCTCCTTCGGAGGAGCAATTAGCCTTTAGCCTTAGGCGGCAAGAACTTGAGCCTTAGCTAAGCGCAAATCACTCTACAATTTAATATCAAAGCCAATGGCGCTACGCACCAGGTTTTTCATATACTCAGTAGCATCTGCCTCTTCCCCAAATGTAGCGCCTAAACTCGGCATGGGTAATATGACCGGAAGCTCTCGTCCACGCATAGCACGTTCTGTTGCTTTTATTGGATCAGGTATTAACCCTTCATCAACAGCAACCAGACCATAATTCCCCGACTCAATTACACCTTGGAGGTCTGCCAGAGCAGTTTCAGAATTAGTCTCGAGCACTTCAACGCCTGCCAAGCGAAACCCTGTTGCCGTTTCACCATCGGTTAAAATCAGCATTTTAGCCATCGCCTAACTCCTTTGCCAAGGTTTCGCGCGGAACATTATAAAATTTACCTCGAGCCAAGAGTCTGAGTTTTGCAGCTTCGGTTTCTTTCATACGCAAATAATTGGCTACGACACCTATGCCTAAAGGATCAGCCGCTAAGCGTTTGGCACTTGCATTCAGCAAGTCGCGAATCACTCCTTCAGCCTCACCTAAATTTTGCGCTTCAATGACCTTTGCGAAACTGGTAGGTGCCAAAATTTGTAACGAAGAAAGACCGTTTTCAGCCGCAACTGCATCAAAAATAGCGCGGCTAATTTCTTTACCGCCAGAGACAAAAAGATCGTCTGAAGATTCTGAACCCTGAAGTTTTAAGGCTGTGCGCAAATTAGTTGCGTCAATTTCACGCTTAGTATGTCGCACAAAACTATCAGGGGCATCCATATCTTTAAGTTTGCCAGAAATGATCTTATAGTAGGCACGATCAAGCTCGAGCTCCAACTTATAAAGATCAGCGTCCGAGCTGTATTGCTGAGCAGACCTAGCAAAAGAAGTCTTTAAGGGGCTTGGGCTCGCAAGGAGAGCCTGGGCAACCCCGACCATATCTGGCGCGGACGCAATTGTCTCAAGAATAGGAAGTTTTAATTCGCCTGCAGGAAAAAAGGCATCTTGAATCGCTTCTAGGTCACGCCCAGAGTGTTTGGCTCGAGCTATCGCCTTAATATTATAAAGGTCATAGCGCAAAAGCATAAGCGAAATAAGCTCATTGGCTTCCCCATCAGAAAAATTCAAGATACTGCGTGAAGTATTGTAAAAATTGCGACCTAAGGCAACATCGAGAACCTTTAGCCCACTGTATCTTGCTTGCGCTTCTTCTAAGTCCTTCATATAAGACGACTGAGCCAGGCTGGACAAAAAGGCATTGTAGTCACTGGCATCAAGGGCTTCACTGAAAAACTCGGATCCTAAAAGCTTACTTTTTAAGCCTCTAACCCGTGCATTAATGTAGCCATAATCTGCTGACATAACTTAAGCCT
>JAHEBB010000357.1 GCA_024642575.1 Trueperaceae bacterium
CACACCTTTAAAAATGCGCTGGTACCTGTGATTGCTATGTTGGGTCTTATTACTACCGTACTTTTTTCAGGCAGTGTCGTCATTGAAAGTGTGTTTGGCTGGGCAGGCTTAGGTCGCTTAGCTATAGAGGCCGCTAATGGGCGGGATTACCCGGTTATTTTGGGGGTTACGCTTTTGGTTGGTGCGATCGTTGTTCTCGTTAACCTCTTCATAGATTTGCTTTACGCTGTTGTCGATCCAAGAATTAGGCGGGAGAGCTAGCATGGTTGTGCGCGCTCAACGTTCTGGAAAGCAGGGGTCACGTTTATGGCGAAAGTTACGACGAAATCCCCTTGATAGTATTCCTTTACTGGTACTCATTGGGCTTATTTTGCTGGTTGTGATAGGGCCTTGGTTTTATCCTTATGAACCGCAAAAAGCCAATGCACTCGCTACCTTAGCCAATCCAAGTGCTGCACACTGGCTAGGGACCGATGAATTGGGTCGTGACGTCTTTGCTCGAATATTATCGGGTGGCCGAGTTTCGTTAGCCGTTGGCTTACTATCTATGTTGGTAGGCCTAACGCTTGGCACAATTGTTGGGGGGTTAGCTGGTTATTTTGGGGGTAGGCTCGAGTCCATTCTCATGCGAGTGGTTGACATGTTTATGGCCATTCCCTCTTTTTTTCTTATTCTGGTGATTGTCACCAGTTTTGGTAATCATCCTGCGGTGGTTATTTTGACAGTAGGGCTGGCCTTCTGGGCGCAAATGGCGAGAGTCGTCTACGCCGAATTTGCTAAGTTTCGTAAAAGCGAATTTGTTGAAGCCTCACAGGCCCTGGGAGGGTCGCATCTTAGAGTTATGGTGCGCCATATTTTCCCTCAAGTTTTGCCGCAAGCGATTGTGCTGGCGAGCCTTGGGGTGGGGTGGGCCATTTTGACTGAAGCTGCGCTCAGTTACTTGGGCTTAGGCATTCAGCCGCCCCTGGCGTCCTGGGGCAATATGTTGCAAAATGCCCAGCAATATCTTTTCCTAAAACCTACCTTAGCCATCTGGCCAGGTTTGTTTATCGCCATAACAGTGCTTATGTTTAATTTACTTGGCAATGCCTTACGGGATGTTTTTGACCCGCGCAGTTAATCAATTAAGGAGATAAAAATGCAAAAGAAAAATTATGACGGTTACACCTCATTTCAGTACCTCGAGCCTGGTAAAGATTACAAAGCTTATGAACTTGTTCAGGAACTGAACCGTGTGCCCAGTACTCAAGTTGAGGTTAGTAGTGAGCAAGAAGCAAGGGTTAAGGCGATTTTTGAAAATAACATTATTATTTCGTTACATGACCACTGTTTTGTTGCGCCCAAAGACCTCTCAAACTTTTTAGAGTTCCGCCGCTGGGGACGTGACTGGACAGGCTATCAGGGTTTGGCTGTAAGTGGTCTTGACTGTGTCTTTGACAATATGATGGACGGTACCGCCATGATTACCTCAAGAGGTGGCTGGAAGTGGGATGATGTCATTTTTGACATGGGCATGCGTCTTAGTGATATTGCGCACCAGAATATGGTTAAGCTTGCGCTAAAAACTCAAGATATTCGCGACGCCAAAGCTAACGGGCAAATTGCCTTTGTGATTTCGCTCGAGGGTGCAGCGATGATTGAAAATGAACTTGACCGCATCGACGTACTCTATGGTCTGGGTACTAGATGTTTAGGCATTGCTTATAGCGAAGGAAACGCGCTGGGTGCAGGTCTCAAAGAACCTCGCGATGGGGGCTTAACGGTCTTTGGTCGTAAAGCGGTTGAACGCATGAATAAACTGGGTATGACCATAGATGTGTCTCATTCTGGAGATCAAACCTCTATGGATACCATTGAACTGAGTAAAGATCCGATATTTATAACCCATGCAGGGGCCAGAAGTCTTTGGGACACGCCAAGGCTTAAGCCTAATAACATCATTAAAGCCTGTGCTGAGCGGGGCGGTGTTATTGGGATTGAAGCTGCGCCGCACACCACTATCAGCCAGAAAAATCTGCGTCACACCATTGAATCGTTTATGGAACATTTTGAGTACTGTGTTGATCTGGTCGGGATTGACCATGTGACCTTTGGACCCGATGTTTTGTTTGGTGATCATGTCGGTTTGCATACTGCTCTAACCGAGGCCCTGAGTATAGGGGCTTCTAAAGGAAAAAACCCTTATCCCAAAGTTGAATGGGTTGACGGCTTGGAAAGTCCAGCGGAAGCCTTTCCTAATATTGTGCGCTGGCTCGTCAAACACAACTACAGTGATGATGATATTGCCAAAGTCGTTGGCGCTAATACAATGCGTGTCTTAGAGCAAGTTTGGGCAAAATAAGTCATGCCCTTTGCGAGGGATTGGGCAAATTTTTGTCAAGCGCTTGCCATAGACCTAAAAGGCTTACAGGTGAGTGTCTATGGTAGCGGCGGCTCACCTTATCATTATCTAGCTCTGGCAGCTTTATGGGGTGCAGATGTCAAACCCGTTAGAGCCGAAGACTTTAGTTCAGGCTGTCTAGATACGCTAGATGTCATTATATTTCCTGGGGGTGGTTTTAAGGCAATGGGAGGCATGCTCGAGCCTTTAGGAGTCGAAGGGGCTCGCTGTATTCGTCATTGGGTTGCTTCTGGGGGAATGTATATTGGTTCGTGTGCGGGCTCTTTTTTGCCAGCATATGTAGGCGAGACTTATTGGCAAGCTCATGAAGAAGCAAGGCAACTTCATATGGTGAAGGCGCGTTTGGCAAATAGTAGTGATAGTATTTTTGAAGGATTAAGCTCTCCTGGTGTAGGTACCCTTAGCGCGAAAATTACCAATCCTGATCACTGGTTAGTAAAAGGTTTACCAGAAAGCTTCGAAATCGTTCATTACAATGGCCCCCTTTTTGCCATTGAAACCGAATCAAATGCTGCTCCCTTTTCTTCCTCTGAAGGCGTTATGCAACCTGTGAGCGCAACCGAAGAGTTTACGCCTGCCGAAGCTTTTATGTCCCTTGCGCCAGAAGAGTTACTGCTTAACCGTTGTATTAGGCAGGGGGCGTTTAATGGCTTAGTGAGTAGCTATGGTGAGGGCCAGGTCGTTCTTTTTGGTTCGCACCCCGAGTTTGGCTTTGATGTTTTGCAACTAGGTTGGAAAGAACCTGTGCGGTTGATTGCCAATGCTTTAAGATTTCAGGCTCGGCAGCGCAAAAGTCAGAAACCTGAAAATCCCTCAGAGCAAAAGACGGCGGATTATTCTCTGTTATTTGAGAGTGCCAAGCGGCTCGAGCGCAGTGCAGCCTTATTTGACAACCTGGCAAAGGCCAGTGCTAATCCGTGGCTTACTGGAGAGCTTCCCTCTTTTTTAGGGCGTGAGGCGAGCCAGCTTTGGCAAGAGGCTACTAGCCGAGGGGCCGAGGTTGCTTTAGCTACTGCAAATCTGGCTTTGACCCTCAGTAAGCAAGCTAGTGCAATAGATGAATTTTGGCTGGATGATCCACAAAAATCAAATCAAGATGTTGGCTTTATGGGGCTTAAGCAGCTTAGTTTTGAGATAGAAAAACAGCTCGAGCTTGCCTTAAAACAGCTAGATGCCAAACCTGTTCAGCTAGCTCACGCCTATGATGGTTTTGGTGTGCACCCTTATCAGATTGCCGTAAGTTCCTATTTAAGCGCTGCTGGCCTTTGCGCTGCTGCTCACCTTTTAACCGTAACGATTGCCAAGCTAAGTCACAAAGAATCGCTTATTCCCTATGAGTTTCTACTCGCCTGAAAAGGAGCATCAATGTGTTTATTACGATAAAGGGTGCTGAACTCTATGTCGATGTTCAGGGTCAGGGTCAACCCATTATGGCTCACCATGGTGGGCCTGGGATGGGTTCTCATGCCAATGATAAAGCTGCTTTTGCACCCCTGAGTGACAGCTACCAAGTTATAAGTTTTGATGCCAGAGGTTCGGGTCGCTCGGCGCAAGTTCCGCCCTATACGCACGAGCAATGGGTTGCTGATCTTGACGCGCTTAGAGAGCATTTTGGGTTTGAGCAGTTCATCATGACGGGAGGGTCTTATGGAGGCTATATTGCGCTTGAATATACGCTTGCCCACCCTGATAGGGTCAGTCATTTGATTTTGCGAGATACCGCAGCCTCACATAAATACGAAAGTCAAGCCAAAGCGACAGCTTTAGCTCGAGCCAAAGAATTTCCTGGGATAAATGAGACTGACTTAAACCGAATATTTGCCGGAAAGATGGAGAGTGACACAGATTTTAAAGAAGTCTTTGCTCAGATTGCTCCTCTTTACAATGCTAGCTATGACCCAATAAAAACGGCTAGCTGGATTGAAACCATCATGTTTCATGCGGATACTCATAACTACGCCTTTTCACAAAATATTTCCCAGTTTGATTTGACCAACCGCTTAGCGGAAATAAAGGTGCCCACGCTTATCGTTGTGGGACGCCATGACTGGATTACCCCTTTGGCGGCTTCAGAAGAACTTGCCATGGGTATTCCTGGCGCTGAGCTGGTTATTTTTGAAAACTCAGGGCACTCGCCGCAACAAGAAGAACATGAGCGCTTTATAGAGGTGGTTCGAACGTTTTTAGCGAAACATTCACGGTAAACGGGCAGATATAAAACCATCGGGCAAACTCTATCAAAAGAGGTGTCCTACAAACTCTAAACTTTAAGACCGATACAATGCAGTTGCAAAAAACTTAGGAGTGAATTATGGCAATAGAACATAGACGTTTGGGAAAACATGGCGTACTGGTAAGTAATTTGTGCCTTGGAACCATGAACTTTGGCTGGCACACTTCTGAGGAAGAAAGTTTTGCCATTATGGACCGCGCTCTTGAACTTGGCATAAACTTTTTTGATACCGCAGATGTGTATGGCGGTAACGGTGGTCAGCAAGGGGATACTGAGATCATTTTGGGTAACTGGTTTGCGCTCGGCGAGGGGAGACGTGATGCTGTAGTCCTGGCAAGTAAGGTTTATAACCCAGTTAACCGCAAAGAAAATCGTCGTGAGCCTAATACTGATACTAGAAATCTGTCAGCCATGAAAATAAAAAAACACTGTGAAGGAAGTTTGCGGCGACTCCAAACAGACTGGATTGACCTTTATCAGATGCACCATATAGATCGTGATTGCCCCTGGGATGAGACCTGGCAAGCCTTTGATAGTCTGGTAAAGCAAGGAAAAATCGTTTATGTTGGCTCGAGCAACTTTGCTGGCTGGGATATTGCTACTGCGTGTCAGGAAGCGTCAAGAAGAAACCTGATGGGTCTGGTTAGTGAACAAAGCATTTATCATCTTAATAACCGCATGGTGGAGTTAGAAGTTAATCCAGCTTGCAAGCATTATGGTCTAGGTCTTATTCCCTGGAGTCCTTTAGGTGGAGGGCTTTTAGGTGGCGCTCTTGGTAAAATTGAGGGGGGACGCCGCATGAGTGAAAACTTTCTAAAACAAGTAGAAGCCAACCGAGAAAAGCTCGAGCGCTATGAAGCCCTATGTAAAGACATGGGTGAAGAGCCAGCGACGGTCGCATTAGCTTGGTTACTTCATAATCCTATTGTGACAGCACCCATTATTGGTCCAAGAACTTTAGAACAACTCGAAAGTGCACTAAGAGCCACCGAGATAAGCTTAGACGAGGAAGTGCTCACTAAACTTGATGACATTTTCCCAGGCCCCGGAGGCGAAGCACCTAAGGCTTATGCTTGGTAAACACTTAGGGTTTAAAATTTAGTAGCTCCGAGATTACTAACAAAATTGA
>JAHEBB010000358.1:0-1704 GCA_024642575.1 Trueperaceae bacterium
CGCTCGAGCCTTGTCCAGATAGCCCCAACTGTATTTCAAGTCAGGCTGACCCAAGTGATAAAACGCATTATTTGGCACCTTTTGCTTACGCTAGGTCAGAGCAGGAGGCGCTCGAGCTTGCCAAGACTATCCTACTTTCAAAACCTCGAACCGAACTCATAGAGCAAGATACGAACTATTTGCATATCACTTATAAGTCAAAAGTATTTCGCTTTGTTGATGATGTTGAAGTCTTGCTTGACCCCGAAGCCAGACTTTTACATTTTCGCTCAGCAGCAAGGCTTGGGAAAGGTGATTTTGGGGTTAATCGGAGACGTATGGAATGGTTTAAAGAAGAGCTGTCTAGGCAAACCAAGTAATATGCAAAAAAATGAAAGCCGCGCAACATGCGCGGCTTTTGATCGTGACAAAAAACTTACTTGCGGCGGTAGCTTTGACCAAAGCGCTTTTGGAATTTCTCAACACGACCTTCAGTATCAATAAAGCGCTGTTGACCTGTGAAAAAGGGGTGATTACCACTCCAGACTTCTACGGTCATTTCGGGTTTGGTGCTATAGGTTTCCATAACAACTTGGCCTTCACTATAAACCTTGCAGGCCACCATTTTTGGGTGAATATCTTTTTTCATTTTTGAGTTCTCCTTCGCACGGGCTTGGTCGTGCTAAATAGCAAAGTTAAGTCTAGCAAATATTAAGCCTCAGTGTACAGGTATATTTAAACAAGTGAGCAAAACTCGCCTCTTATACCAGTCCAATTTATGAATGCCTTAAGACTTCATAAATTGGACTTAGTAGAGTCAATTAAGACATTACCAAACAAGTTATTATTAGCTTAAGTTTGCTTTAGCAGCGCCTTCTTTTAAGAACTTTATGCCTTCACTAGCTAAAACTTCCGAAGAATGATTAGGTGGGCGCCATAAACAGGTCGCTGCCATTAAATCAGGATTTATTGCCGAAAAGGACTCTAAGACCAGATATCCCTTAAATTTTATTTTCTTTAAGCCTTTCCAAACTTCGGACCAAGTAACTGTGCCACTGCCAACCAAACCGCGATGGCTTTCACTCATATGCACGTAGTCGAGTACGTCGGCGGTTTCTACAATTGGCGTATAAAACCCTTCCTCTTCAATATTCATATGGTAGGTGTCAGCGTGTAGCTTGAGATTATCCAGGCCGATTTTGAGAATGGTGTCACGTGTGTCTGCTAAGCTGTTGTACAAATAGGTTTCGTAGCGGTTACAAGCTTCTAGAGCCATCGTAATCCCGCGTTTTTGAGCATCAGCAGCCACTTCCCCTAAAACCTGTACTACCGTATCTCGCTCTTCATTTGTTGGAGGTTTGCCCGTTAAAGTGCCTAAATGATAGGCTGTGCAGCCTCCCAAATACTGACTACCTAAAGCTTCAACTTTATCTAATGCCGAACGTAAAAAAGCTTTGGCCTTTTTCGGATACTTGGGCATATGGCAATCTTTAGGCAGGGCTAGAGAGGCAGTCGCGCTGATGCCAGCAGATTTTAAGCTGCGTTTATGACTTTCAGCATCAAAGGTCTTTGGGTTTAATAGTGGGATTTCAATAATGTCAAAGCCATGTTTTGCCGCTTGCTGAATGGCTTGATTGCCTGTTTCAGTGGTCCAGCCACCAACAAAAACAAAACCATGTACGCCTATTTTGCTCAAGGTATGTTGTCCTTTCTGAAGGTAAAAAT
>JAHEBB010000358.1:1714-5763 GCA_024642575.1 Trueperaceae bacterium
AACTGTAACATTCTTGGAACTAGCTAATTAAAGGTTATTGGGGCAAATTATCTTGGGTAAGTAACACAACAGGGGACTCCATAAAGGGAGCGACAGGGCGACCCTCGACCAGTTTAATCATGGTTTCAACTGCAAGGTAAGCCATTTCTGCTGGATACTGAGCAACGGTGCCTCCCAGACGCCCAGCTTTTACAGCATCGATGGCTTCTGGAATGGCATCAACGCTGTAAACGACGACCTGACCCTCGAGCCCAGCAGCAGCAATAGCTTCAATTGCGCCAAGACCCATGCCGTCATTAGCTGCAAAAATAGCTTTAACATTGGGGTTAGATGTAAGAATATTGGAAGTTACATCAAAGGCTTTGGCTCTGTCCCAGTCAGCAGGTTGACTAACCACAACCTTGAGTCCACCTTCAGAAGCGGTATTGGTAAAACCAGCTACGCGGTCAATACTGCTGGTATTACCTGCAGCACCTTCAATAACAGCGACCTCGGTGCCTGCTGGCATAGTATCAAGTACCTTTTGGGCTGCTAATTGACCAGCGCGAACATTGTTTGAAGCAATCTTAACAGCGACATTGATATTGCTTGAGCTAAGTACATCTGCTGGGATAATGTCATCTAGATTTATAAGTGGGATATTTTGTTCCGTTGCGCTAAGAAGTGCACTGGTTAGTGTGGTCGGGCGAAGGGGGGTAACTGAAAAACCATTAAAGCCTCCCTCATTTAACCAAGTTTCCAAAATACCTAGTTGTTCAGCTTCGGCTGTATCTGATAGGGGCGCACCTAAAACAACATCAACACCAAAGTCCTTGGCTGCCCTAGTGTAACCGTCTTGCATGGTTTGGAAAAAGGGATTACTCAAGTTTTTGGTTAAGCCACCAAGTTTCATAGGGGCAATTTTGGGGTCGCCTAAACGACTACCTGCGGTAGCAACATTGTCCTGGGTTATAAGAACAACAGGTGACTCTAATTCGGGGGCAATGGGGCGACCTTTGAGTACTTTGAGCATAGCTTCAACGGCCAGAACTGCCATTTCATCAGGGTATTGGGCGACGGTGCCAAGCAAGCGACCTGATTTAACAGCATCTAAGGCTTCAGGAATGGCATCGACACTGGCAACCACAACTTGACCCTCAAGCCCAGCTGCTGCCACAGCCTCGACAATGCCTAGCCCCATGCCGTCATTGGCTGCAAAGATACCTTTGGCATTGGGGTTAGCTTGCAAAAGATTAGAAGCCACAGTAAATGCTTTAGCCCTGTCCCAATCTGCGGGTTGACTCGCAACCACCTTAAGTCCGCCAGCGGTTGCGGCATCAGTAAAGCCTTTCACGCGGTCAATGCTACTGGTATTGCCTGCTGCACCTTCAACGACAATGACTTCTGAACCAGCAGGAAGAATTTCGATAAATTTTTGCGCTGCCAGACTTCCGGCCCGTACATTATTCGAGGCAATTTTAGCTGCAAGCTTGATATTGCTTTGGGCAAGAGAATCTGCAGGAATCAGGTCATCCATATTGATAATGGGGATTCCCTTTTCTGTGGCTGTTGATAAGGCACTATTTAAGCTTGTAGCTCTAAGGGGAACAACGATAAAGGCATCAAAATCACCTTCGTTGAGCCAGCCTTCTAAAATCGAGAGTTGTTCGTCAGTGGCAGTATCTGATTGTGGACTGCCGACTACAATATTAACGCCATAACGCGCTGCTGCAAAATCAAAACCATTATGCATAGTGATAAAGAAAGGGTTAGATTCGTTTTTTATCAGTACGCCAATTTTGTATTGATCTTGCGCGAAACTTAAACCAAGTACCAAAATAAGTAGTAAACCGAAAAGTCGCTTCATACATTCTCCCTAATTAATTGAGCAGTTTAGTCTAACAGGTTTTAAAAGCTTTTGAATAGATGACCCTAAAAGTAAAATTATTTTAGACTTTGGCTACCTGTCTTCTGCGCCACTGATCGAGGGCTGCCGCCAGAATAATAACTGAGCCAATAACAAATTGTTGCCAGAAGCTTGGGACGTTTAGTAAGTTCATCCCGTTACGCACCAAACTTATAACCAAAGCACCCACAACAGTTCCTAAAATGGTTCCTGAACCTCCGTTTAAACTTGTGCCACCCATAACAGTTGCTGCAATCGCATCAAGCTCGTAAAAAGTGCCTGCAGTTGGGTCAGCAGAGCTAAGCCGAGCGGTGAGCAAAGCTGAAGCTACCCCCGTGAGTAAGCCCCCAAAGGCATAAATACCGTATTTGTAGCGTTTAACCGAAATGCCTGCAAGTTTTGCCGTTTCCTCGTTGCCACCAATGGAAGTGGTGTATTTCCCAAAGCGAGTTTGGGTCAAGATAAACCAGCCAATTATGGCAATAGCTACGGCTACGATGACTTGTACGGGTACTGGGCCTAGCCGACCTGCAAAAATGGCTAAAAAATCACGACTGAATCCATAAACGGGTAAACCCTCACTAAAAATAAGCCCAAGCCCCCTAAAGATACCCATGGTACCAAGCGTGGCGATAAAAGGTACGAGGCCAACCTCGTTAATGAGAAAAGCATTGAATAAGCCGCAAAGGGTACCTGCCAGCACTGCAATCAAAAAACCAAGCCAGGGTCCAGCACCTGCCTGCATGGCTAAAGCAGCTGCTATACCTGCCAGAGCTACGATCGAACCTACCGATAAGTCGATGCCGGCACTGGTAATGATAAAGGTCATAGCTACTGCGATTATGGTGTTAATGGAAGCTTGGAGTAAAACCTGAAAGAAATTTCTCGAGCTTAAAAATAGCTGATTACCCCTGATGACTGGGGTAATAATAGAAAGGACTAAAACAATAATGATTAAGATAAGAAAAATGCCGTATTTTGCTAGGAATTCAAGGAGCTTTGAACGATAGCTCGAGCTGTTTTGCATCTTAGGACAGCGCTCCTGTAATGTAGGCAACGATTTCTTGAGGATTGGTCTCAGACTTCTTTAAGGTTTTTATGTGTCGCCCTTGTCGTAAAACAATAATTTTGTCGGCGATGCGATAAACATCTTGCATATTATGACTTATAACCAAAAAGGTCATGCCTTTCTCATCTCGTAAACGCTCAATCATTCTCAAAACCTGCTCGGTTTCTTCAACACCAAGGGCTGCGGTTGGTTCATCTAAAATAAGTAACTGTCGCCCCCAAGTCATTGCGCGACCAATGGCTACTGCCTGTCTTTGCCCCCCAGACATCCGTTTTACCCCTAGGGTTGGTGCAGGTATCTTAATATGTAATTCACTTAAAGCCTTATGCGTTTCGCGGCGCATAGAGGGGCGATCCAGCAGACCAATAAGCTTGCCCAAAAAACCACCTCGGGTGCTTTCTCGACCTAAGTAGACATTATCGGCGACATCTAACTCTTCAATAAGTGCCAGGTGCTGATAAACCGTTTCAATGCCAGCGTCCATAGCATCGGCGGGGCTTTTAAAACTACAAGGAATATTATTTAGCAAGAAGGAGCCACTTGTAGCTTCGTGCACCCCTGAAATGATCTTGATAAGCGTTGATTTGCCTGCGCCATTATCTCCTACAAGCGTTACAATTTCACCTTTTTTGATGGTAAACCCCACGCCTTTTAGTGCTTCTACCGCACCAAAGGATTTGCGAATATTATCCAAAGAGAGCAAAACCTCTGCCACAAAGCCTCCATTACCTTTATTCATTTGCCCTTAGCAAAGGTAGTTTATGTTAACCAGCTTAATGAATCAAGCGAGCTACATAAGAAGTCTTTTAGGGATAGGATTTTAGCGTTTTCGGTAGCGTAAAACCCACTGCTCGAGCAAGCTCACACTCAAATACAAAAACAAGCTAATAACCACATTTATAAATACGGCCGCATAGGCATTGGCAAATCTAAAGTTTAGCCTCTCTGAATTGGCAAAGTAGCCAAGACCCGGACTACCCAAAACAAACTCGGCGACAATTGTGCCGATAAGTGCAAGCGTAACGGTAAGCCTGAGACCGCCTAAAACAACAGGTAACGCGCCAGGAAGCTCGAGCTTAGTCAAGGTACTAAGTC
>JAHEBB010000028.1 GCA_024642575.1 Trueperaceae bacterium
GCTAATACCTACGCTTTTGATTGTGGTTGTAATGTAAACGCTCGTTACCACTTAAGGGCAACCTTTACGCAACTTGGTAGCACCGTTTATGCTCACTTAAGTGTTGTTTTATAACCCTTAGGTTTCATAACAAACGAGGACAATTTCTAGGAATTGTCCTCGTTTGTTTTTATTATTACTTTTTAGCGTTTCTACCAATCCTTAGAGGTGCAATTATTCATGCCATTTCAGCAGTGACGCCGCACAAAATATATGCCAGGTAGACCACTTTGACTTGCGTAGTTTTATCGAAACCTCGCTACTGCGCTTTGAGGCACAAACGCAGCGCTATTCTTTTCACCCCCTGCTCAAACGCTATTTACACGACTTATTTATCAATCAGGAAACAGCTTCAGGGTTTTTAACGCAACATGCCTTTTACTATCTAAGTAAGCTTGATCGTTTGTTTGACGAAGATAATGGTGAAGATGAGCTAAAAAATCTTATTCCTGATACGGTTGAAATAGCCAGCGCATGGCGTTTTGCCTGCGACCAAGGTATGTCGCACAAACTCTTTCACTCTGCCAAAGCGCTGCAACGATTTGCCAGTTTGAGTATGCGGTATGACCTGGGAGATGACCTACTGACCTATGGCTTAAGTAAAACGTCAGAAGACAACCTTAATATAAAAACTGTTTTGCAGATCAATCTGGCACTGTTTAAGTGGTATAAACATGACTATGAAAAGGCCAAAGAACTGGCAAGTCAGGGTTTGACTCAGCTAGATAAAAGCTCTATAAGCGAGGATAGGCAGGTTTCGCTAAAGAGACTTGGTTTAGGGGTTTTGCAGGTTTGCTATGGTGGTACTGGTGAATTAGAGCAAGCCTTTAATGTATCTAAAAAGATTTTTGATTTAGTCGCTAAAACCCAGCCAGATAGTCCTGCATATGTGAATGCAATTATTGATCTTGTGATGAGTGAAAATGATGCTTTAGGTATAGCAAACTTCGCTCGTTTAGAAGAAGCAGAACGGCTCGCGAGAGAGAAAAATCGCTATAAGTTACCAGATTTACTTTGTTTAAGGGGGAAACTTTTTATTGATAACAATACATTAAATGATGCAGAGCTAAGTCTAGAAAAGGCTGAAAATGAAGCAAAGCTTTTAAATTTGCCCCGCTGGATTTTAAGAGCTCAAATGTATAAGGCAGAACTGGCAATAAAAAAGCAGGAGTTTGAACAGGCAAAATCCCTTTGTATAGCATTACTAGCTCAATCTGATGAGCAAACTCATCTTGCTATCACATATGAAACCTTACAGCGCTTGGCAATTGCTGAGGCAAAGCTAGAGAACCTTGAGTGTGCCACTCATTATTTTGATGAAGCCCTCAGTAAAGTACGTAAGGGTGACAACATTTCAGCCTATTTAAGTATTCAAGTTTCACGCTTTTTGAGTTTATTTAAAGAAGAAACTGAGGAAGCTCAAAAGCTTAGAAAAGAGCTTGAAACCAATCTTCATAAAATAGACTTTCCAGACCGTTTGCTTTTTCAACAAGCTCTGGAAAGTCCGTCACATCAGTGATTTTTAGTTTTTGAAGCTACATCTTAACCCCCCCCAGGATTACCATTACCATCGCCTGCTATATAAATAGTCTCATAATCCTGCTTTGCGATCTTGCTACTTCCCTGTTGCAGCCCCAATGTGCTGCTAAAGGTTATGGCTGCCAGGGCTAAACCTGTTACTACTGGGGCGAGCCATTTTTTGCTGCTTCTGGCTTTTGAAAAATCGCCTTCGGACTGAGCATTTGTTTTTGCAAACATCTTGCACTCCATTTCTGAATGAGCAAGAAACCGGTTTCTGCGGCCTTCCGACCAACCCTTGCGCTCGGGTTGAAAACAGTTTAACAGATCTGACGTTCGTCACCAGTCCTGACAGGGTTCACGAATCCCCAAATTTAGTCCACAAACGTCCAGAAGTGTTTACCTCTGGGTTATACTGCTCTATGGAGCTAAGAACACTTGGGGAACTTGCGTTAATTGAAAATGGGAAAGATCTAAAATTTGGTAGCAATGAGCTAATCATCCTGACGCATTTGCTGCTGGACGGCCCGCAGGAACGTGAGGTGCTGGCAAATAGAATCTGGTTTAGCAAACGAGAAGATTTGGCTGAACAGGGCACAAAATCGCTGGCGCATGCCAACTTGAAAAGTGCACTTTCACGCTTGCGTATACAACTTCGTAAAATCACAAATCCCGACTTACTCGAAGAGAGTGAGCGTAGTACGCTGGTTGCTCTTAAAGAGCACGCTATTTCTTGTGATTACTTGAAGCTTTTAAATGCTTTGGAAAATCCAGACGCCATTGGATTTGATAAATCCATGCAAGCTTGGCTCGAGCATAGTTTTATGGCAGGTATCGAGTTTAATAACCGTCTGGATATCAGAGGTGAGCTCGAGCATCCTTTATACCTCTGGATTAATGAAAAACGTCAGATTTTGCAAGAACAAATAGATAAGGTCTTTGGTAGTAAACGCTTTATCTCAATTATCAAAAAACAACCTTTGCAAAGCCTTTTAGATAAAGGCGTCAAGGCCAAAGAACTAAACGACCTGTACATCTTTTGCAGTTCTGATGATTACCCTTATGACAAACGTCAACAAAACAGCGATTTGGAAAAACTCGCTCAGTATTTTAATGACCAATATGACGATGATCTCATCGCTGATATCAGTAGCAATCTGGCCATTTTGGCACTGGTTGCCCTGTCTGGGACTAAACTCAAATCGCTTTATGTAGATCATGCTTTAGAGCGCTTTTCTGAGCTTTACACGACACAAAGTAATCCTTTTGAGCAGTGGGGCATGCTCGAGCTTTTGGTCGAGGATGACTGGCTCATTGAGCGGGACACCCTACATTTAAAACACCGCCAGATTATTGATGGCTGGTTAGCTAAGCACCCCCGTATTGCTGCCAAGCTTTTAGAAGCTTTACTTGATATTTGCCCAGAAGATGAAGACGAGCTAAGGGTTGAGCTTTATACCAATAGCCTTGACATTATCAAATATCTTGCCAAAGAAAAACCTGAGATTCTTATTAAGGCTGCACAGCAGAATTTAAGACGTGGCCTACCCGATAGAGCCGCTGAATTACTCAATTACGGTTTACAAAACACCATTCAGGCTGAGCATCTAAACTACGCTCAGTTACTACTCGCCTATGCTTATGAACAGGTCAGCAAATTTCAAGATTGTATAAAGGCTGTTGACAAACTAAACTCAGAAGAAGACTCCTTTTATGACGAAGCTGATTCTGGCTTGCCTGCAAACTTTCAAGATGGGCAAATGATCAAGCTTTATGCGCAACTTAAAACTGGGGCTTTGACCAAAGCAGATATAGAAAGCCTGG
Organism: Trueperaceae bacterium; assembly: GCA_024642575.1. Lineage (GTDB taxonomy): Bacteria > Deinococcota > Deinococci > Deinococcales > Trueperaceae > JAHEBB01. The sequence goes on from JAHEBB010000028.1 coordinate 3,382, forward strand.
AGACTGAACCCGAACCCACTGATGTTACCTGGGCCGAAGCCAAACGCTTTAATGTTATGGCAAGTTTCTATATGAACCATATCCCTGACAAAGACGAACCTCAGGCTTTTGCAAAGGCTCTAACCTATTTTGATTATGCCAAAGAGCTTTGGGAAAACTTTATTGCCAACCCTGACCACCTGATGAGCGAGCTGAATAATATTGCTATTTGTCATGCCATAAATGAAGATTTTGAAACTGCCGAGAACCTCTTTAACGAAGCGCTTAAGCGTACCGATGAGCTAAAAGTTAGTGGTTTATCCCTTTTACGAACACGCTATAACTACGCTTCAACTGTTATGAACAAAACCGCCGAACTTAAAGAGACTGACTTTCAGAGGGCATTAGAGCTTTTCAACGAGTGTTACAAAGTCCCTTTTATTCAACACTATGAGCCCTTTGTTTTAAGAGTTTACTTTGATCAAGGTATCTTGCACCAACTACATTTAAAGCAAATAGACAAAGCTATTGGCTACTATGAGCAGGCTCGAGACTTAGCCAAAAAACTAGAAAATAAATCGTTTCAAGGTAGTGCAGTTGCCTCGATTGGTTTACTAAAAAAGCAGAAATTCTTAGTAGAGGCTGGTATTAAACTAATTCAGGAAAGTGGCGACCTTTCGGATCTTGATTTGTACATTGAAGAACGAGATATGCTTTGGCCCTAAGACCAGGTTGGATTTAAGAAGTCTTACGATATTCTTAAATCCGACTTAGTCAACCTAATCGAGACACAGTGAAAATCGGCTGTGTTCCTTAATGCCAAAATTTGATCTATCTTCGGTTGGATTTGGCCCTTTTCTTGGTTCTTCCAAATCTTTTAGCTATACGATTAGCAAAACCTCTAGTGTCCTTGGTCCATGCACACCTTCTACCCTATTCAGCTCAATATCCGAAGTTGCCGAAGGCCCTGAAATAAAGGTGATGGGTTTGCGGTTTTTCACGCTGGGCTCGAGCTTCTCAAACGCTTCAGGCACCAGATCAACCACTTGACTGGCAAAAACCAGACAAAGGTGATAGTCAGGCAGCAAGCTAATGGCCCGCCGACCCTGATACTTCCCAGCCGCTAAAGCTATGCTGCCCGTTTGCGCTACGGCGACCTCACAACCCGTGATCACACCATCACTTTCATCTAGCTGCTGATGACTCAAGTTCTCATCTTGAACAAAGGAAAACCCCTGAGCTAACCAAGTATCAGGAAAATCTGTTGGGATAACGATAGTTTTGGCAGCCCTCGCCTGTAAACAAGCTTCGATGTTTGCGCTAATTTCGTTTTCTTTAATGCGGTGAACCACCACTTTGTAGTCTTCTATGCGCTCAGTGAATAGCTCGAGCCTTTCCTCAAGGCTAGTCTCAAGACGGGTCAAATACGCTCTTGGAACGACCGTATCTTTTGGTGTTTCCGTTTCAGGCACATCTTTTAAGGCTATGCGAATGGCCGCTAACATGCTCTCTTTGCTCATTTTTGCCCCTCGCGCTTACGCCACCAATCTCTAAAACTCTCCTGGGGTAAGGTTTTTAAGTCGCGCATGGCTGTCCAACCCGATAAGTAGCCGGGCAAGCTACTAATATAACCCTCTTTAGCCAAAACACCTTGCCCCATTCTTGCTAGTTTTTGTGCGCTTTCGTAGCGCGATTGGTTAGCAAAAACCTTAGCAACCGCTTGCATACCCAAGTGCTCAGGGCTAAGTTTATCTTTTAGTGTTCCGTGGTCTTTTTTGTACTTGATCGCTCGACCTCGTAAATGAACCAAAACCTCAGGAATGTTGATTTTGACTGGGCAAACCTCGTAGCAAGCACCACAAAGGCTCGAGGCATAAGGCAGGGAGCTGGCATTTTCGATACCTATAAGCTGCGGCGTTAAAATTGCCCCAATAGGCCCAGGATAAACCGAGTGGTAGGCGTGCCCTCCGGTGCGCTCATAGACGGGGCAAACATTCAAACAGGCGCTACAGCGTATGCAGTTAAGTGTCTGACGACCAATTTCATCCTTTAAAACTTCGGTGCGACCATTATCAACCAAGACCAAATGAAATTCTTGCGGGCCATCACCTTCATGAACCCCTGTCCAGAACGAGTTATAAGGGTTCATACGCTCAGCCGTTGATGAGCGCGGCAAAGTTTGCATAAAAACTTCAAAATCTTGCCAGGTTGGAATGATTTTTTCTATCCCCATCATGGTTATGAGCACTTTAGGCAAAGTAGTGCACATGCGACCATTGCCCTCAGACTCAACTACAGCAATGGTTCCCGTTTCAGCTACTGCAAAATTCGCCCCGGAAATGCCCACAGGTACGGTTAAAAATTTCTTACGCAGATAGCGACGTGCCGCGCCCGCTAAATTAGCAGGTTCATCGGTCAAATCAGGCTCGCCTAGCGTACGAATAAAGAGTTCACGGATTTCACTGCGGTTTTTATGAATAGCTGGTACTAAAATGTGCGATGACTCTTCATTGGCTAACTTAATAATTAACTCGGCAAGATCAGTTTCTATAGCTTTAATACCTGAAGCTGCCAGAGCGTCATTGAGCCGCGTTTCTTCAGTGGTCATTGATTTGACTTTAATGACTTCGGTAGCGCCATGACTTTTGACCAGATCAGTGACTATTTGGTTAGCTTCTTGAGCACTCTGCGCCCAGTGGACTTTGCCACCAACCCGAGTCACGGAAGTCTCAAGCTCGAGCAAATAGGTATCCAGATTTCTTAAGACTTTGGTTTTAAGCGCGTAACCGGCATCACGCAAAGCTTCCCAGTCGGGCATCTCGTCAACGACCCTTGCCCTCTTGACCCGAATCGCCCCAGTAACCTTGCCCAGGTTGCGCCGAAGCTGGCTATTTTGCACATTTTCAGGCGCGGTTTTTTCAAACATTGGCAGTTTAACTGACATGGGCGTGCTCCTCCGTTGAAGCTAAAATTTCAGCCAGATGCAAGGTTTTTATGCCCGTTCGTAAACGGTGAAGGCCGCCACCAATGTGCATCAGGCAACTGGTATCGGCAGCGGTACAAATTTCTGCTCCCGTATTCATTATATTTTTAATTTTGCTCGAGAGCATGGCCATGCTGGTATCGGCATTTTTTAGACTAAAGGTGCCACCAAAACCACAACATTCTTCTTTGGCACCGAGTTCAACCAGATCAATGCCTTTGACGTTGCGCAAAAGTTTCAGCGGCGCATCCCCAATTTTGAGCATCCGTGTTGAGTGGCAAGTTGGGTGAAAGGTCACGCGGTGCGGATAATAGGCACCGACATCTTCAACGCCAAGTTTATTGACCAGAAAGTCAGAGAGTTCAAAGGTTTTGGCATTTAAGGCAGCAACTGCTTCGGCTTGCGCATGCGTGCCATGTTGCTCTGCCAGGTACGGGTAATACTCGCGCATCATGCCCACACAGGAAGCTGAAGGTGAAACCACCACTTCAGCCTCTTTAAAGGCAGCCAGCATATTATCTAAAAGCGGCATGCACTCGGTTTGATAGCCCGTATTAAAGTGCATTTGTCCGCAGCAGGTTTGCTGCATCGGAACGTCAATCGTGTGACCCAAACGCTCGAGCACTTTAACCGTAGATTTTAGTGCCTCAGGAAACAGCGTATCGTGATAGCAACTTAAAAAAAGCGAAACTTTCATGCCTGCTTTGACCTCCAGATATTAAACCTATCTTTTCATTACTTTCATCATCCTACAAGATGATGAAAGTAATTAGCTGAGCTTCTGAACCGCTTGTAGAATGTGGTCAAATTGTGAGAAATGGTGATGCTCATGCTCCGCAATTCGTCTGGCATACGTATAGACAGTGTGATGTTTGCCTCGAGTCGTAGCTGTAAACGTTACTTGTCGTTGCCACGCCTCTTGGCTTAAAGCTTTTAAGCTCTGTAGCAGGCTTTCTCGACCTGCTTTAAATTCATTAAAGGATGCTTCAAAACTTGGAAAAGCGTATTTTGGCTTTTTCATAAAACCGCGAGGCGATACATAACGCATGCTTGGCTTATCCTCACTCAACATCCGCTGAATGCCTTTGCCCCAAACATCAGCACAGGCACGTAAATGAGCAAGGGTTTCCGTCATTGACCAGGTATCTGCATCTGGTTTTATCTTTAATACGGCTACAGGGGCGGGCTTAACTAACCCCTGTATATACTTGGGTGTTTCTTCAAGCATGGTTAGCGTTTCCCTAATCTCAGCCTGAGAAAGTGACATCTTTTCCTTTCAATAAGACTTTCCAGACCTGGCTAAGCCTTAGCGTAAAAAGGCCTCATGTAAACCACCATCCACATTTAAAATCTGCCCTGTGGTTTTGGCAAGTTTGTTACTTGCAAGCAGGTAAGCAGCTTCTGCCTGATCTGCCAAAGTAATAGGCGCTTTGGTCAGGGTGCGCTGAGCATAGAAATGAGCGAGTTTATCGCGCAAGGCTTCGGTTGATTCATCTTCAGTGTAGTCAATGCCATACTTACTTAAGGAACTCATCACACGGTCACGGGGGAACATGCTACTCCCTTCAACCACAGTTGCAGGCGCTAAACCATTCACGCGTACCAAGGGGGAGAGTTCCATAGCCAGTTCACGTATCAGATGGTTGGCAGCAGCTTTGCTAGTGTCATAGGCGAGTGAGCCTTTTTTGGCTACGGCAGCATTTACACTGCTGGTTAAAACCAGACTGCCTTTTAGCCCTTGAGCTTGCCAGATGCGGCTGGCTTCATCAGCAATAAAGTACATACCTGTCACATTAATGTCAAAGGTAAAGCCCCATTTATCATCGGGGATGCGACCTTCTTTGTCAGGGCTTACAAACACGCCTGCTGTCACAATAATGTTGTCAATACCCCCATACGCAAGGGTCACTTGCTCGAGCATCTTTCTGACACTTTCACGGCTCGTGACATTAACCTGTAAACCAATAGCAGGGCCGCAGTTAGAAATGCCTGTACCTGCTACACCAATGCCTAAACCATAAATCTTGGTAAGTTCATCAGCCGTTTCTTTTGCAGCAGCTTCATTTAGGTCGGCGCAGACTATATGAGCGGCTTCTTTGGCCATGCGGTGGGCAACCGCTTTACCAATGCCACTCCCGGCACCTACCACCACGACAACATTGCGCTCAAATTCACGCTCGGGAGGCATGCGCTTGAGTTTGGCTTCTTCTAGGAGCCAATACTCTATGTCAAAAGCTTCTTGTTGGGGTAAGGCAATGTATTCGCTGATAGCTTCAGCGCCGCGCATCACTTCAACAGCGCAGGTGTAAAACTCGGCGGTAACCCTTGACTCGCTCTTGTTTTTACCCCAGGCAATCATGCCCACACCAGGGATCAAAATAACCGTGGGATTAGGGTCACGTATGGCAGGTGAATCGGGGTGTTTGCAAGCTTCGTAGTAAGCCGCGTAGTCTTGGCGGTAGCGCTCGAGCCCCTTCTCTAACTTAGCTACCAAACTTGCCAAATCCTCGGTTTGCGGATTCCAGTCTACATAAAGCGGTTTAATCTTGGTACGTAAAAAATGGTCAGGGCAACTGGTACCAAGTTCTGCCAGACGCGGTGCGTCATGGCTATTGACAAATTCCAAGATAGCAGCCCTTGCTTCAATTGTAGCAATAAACCTGTTTTTTTGCGAAACCATGCCACGTAGTTTAGGAAGCAAGTCAACCAGCAAGGCATTTCTGGCATCTTCACCAAGACTTTCAAACTTCTGCCCGCCAAAAGTTTTATCGCCCTTATCATGCGCTTCAATGTACTGGGCAGCTTTTTCAATCAGGGCTAGGCTTAGCTCATAGCATTCTTTATCATCATCTGCCCAGTTAATCAGCCCATGCTGACCCATAATGAGACCTTTTAGGTTTGGGTTTTTCCTGACCTCTTCACGCATTACCAGACCCAAATCAAAGCCTGGGCGTTGCCAAAGAACCCAGCCGACCTCATCGCCGTAAATTTTTTGGGTAAGTTCTTTAGAATCTTTAGATGCCGCTACCGCAATAGCAGCATTGGGGTGCGTGTGATCAACATGCTTAAACGGTATAAACCCGTGAAGCGGCGTATCAATCGAGCTGGCTCTGGGGTTTAGATTGTAAACCGTGTGCGGATACATGCCAACCATGGCATCTTCAATATCCGTTTTTGGCCCTTTGACAGGCGCGCGGTTGTAGACCTCTTCCAACGCTAAAAACTTAGTCATATAAAGGCTGGCAAAGTTTTCTCGTTTCGAAGTGCGCAGGTCTCCCCCAGAGCCTTTGACATACATCACTTCGGCATTGTCACCCGTGATGGGGTCAGGCATCATCACTTTGCTGCTGGTGTTACCACCACCAGTATTGGTAATGCCCTGATCTGCCCCTAAAATATTTGAGCGGTAAACCAAACGCTCAACAGGGTCAAGGGAAGCAGCCTTAGCATCATCCCAGAGGTATTTGACGTGCTTAAAATCACTTGCTTTCATAGTTTCGTCCTAATCTTTAATAAGGTTTCAAGATAAACAAAATGCTTTAGCTTCTTTTTGAGAGCACATCCCGCTCGTAAGCTTTAATTTCGTCCATAAATTTCATACCTACAGGCGTACCTTGCTGCTCACAGAAATAATCCCAGACAGCGGCAAAAGGCATGACTTTGAGTTCTTCGAGGAGGGCTAAGCGTGATGAGTAGTCACCTGAACGCTCGAGCCCTTTCAAGGTATCAAAGGGTTCCAAAAGTGCCATCAGTAAAGCTTTTTGTGCGTTGCGCGTACCAATGGCCCAGGCAGCTATGCGGTTAATACTGGCATCAAAAAAATCAAGACCAATATGAACCCGTTTGCTAAAACCCCCACGTATAATCTCTTGCATAATAAGCTGCAAATCATCACTCAAGGTCACCACATGGTCACTATCCCAGCGCACACCCCGGCTCACATGCAAGAGAATTTCATCTATATAAAGCATCATTGAGGAAAGCTTGTCTGAAATGGTCTCGGTCGGGTGAAAGTGCCCTGCATCTAAGCAAAGAACCACGTCATTACTAAGGGCGTAGCCCATATAAAATTCGTGCGAACCTACCGTGTAGCTCTCAAACCCAAGCCCAAAGAGCTTGCACTCAACTGCGTCAAGGTTATGGTTTTTATCCAGCTTTTCAGCAAAGACTTTATCAAGTGAGTCTTTGAGGCGCTGTCTTGGCGCAAGCTTATCAGCAGGTACATCTTTATAGCCATCAGGAACCCAGACATTGGTAATACAGGGGCTGCCTAATGCTTTGCCAAAATAAGCACCCACATTTCTCGAGGCAATGCAGTGCTCAATCCAGAACTGTCTTACGCCTTCATCTTGGTGTGCGAGGGTAAAACCATCATCTGCTAATGGGTGAGAAAAGCAAGTCGGGTTAAAGTCTATCCCGTGATTATTGGCCTTGGCCCAATCCACCCAGTTTTTAAAATGCTCAGGCTGGATTTCATTTCTGGGGATGGCTTTATCAGACTCGAGGTAAATCGCGTGCAAATTTAAGCGGTGAGTCCCAGGAATGAGGCTATAGGCTTTATCTAGGTCAGCCCGTAACTGCTCAGCGGTTCTTGCCTTACCAGGGTAATTCCCGGTTGCCATAACGCCTCCGCTTAAGGCTCTATCTGGCGATTCAAATCCTACGACATCATCCCCTTGCCAGCAGTGCAAGCTAATGGGAATTTCTGCCAGATGCTTAAGGGCTGCCTCGGCATCTACGCCAAGTTCAGCATAACGATCTTTTGCCAGTTGATAAGCCTGTTCTACTTTTGACATATGGGCGCCATCCTTTTTGAGGTTTTGGTTTTTAGATCAAAGGTTTGACACGTAGCTTTAAGATAAACTTAAGTTGAACAATAGCAAGCTAAACCTGAGAATCTAAGAACCTGCTTTTTTATATGGGTAGTCTAGCAAATGAACACAAAAAAGCACAAGTTCACACAGCAATTATGTGCAAGCTTGACAATTTTTGTTCGTTTTCATAAACTACCAGACACTTAGTATTACTGGAATTGATTTAGAAGTGAGAAGTAGTGAAATCGGTTTGCGTTTACTCTCCTAGTCGGTTTAAGGATAACTCCGTTTCTCTGCGTCATGCCTAAATCAACTTAGTATATGGTAAGACAAAAGGGATAATTTCCTTTATTGGAGATGTGTAGCCTATGGCTTCTGACACCACCCGACTTTTGCCCTCAGAGCGGCAACAGCGCATAAAGCAACTGGTTCTGACTCAAGGTAGCCTTAGAGTCACCGAGCTGGCTGAGCAATTTGGTGTCAGTGAGATGACCATACGCCGTGACTTTGAGCTTTTAGAAGAGGCCGGGCATTTGGAGCGTACCTTTGGCGGCGCAGTAGCCTCTGAGCAAACCGCCTTTGAAACGAGCTATACCGTCAGGCTGAGTAAGCACAAAGCCGAAAAAATCGCTATTGCCAGCTATGCAGCTAGTCTAATTCAAGATGGAGACAGCATTGCCCTAGACGCTTCAACCACCTGTCTGGCACTTGCCCGAGAACTATCCAAACGCCCCTTGACTATTATTACCAACAGTTTAGACTGCGCCATTGAGCTGAGATCAAGCTCTGCCAAAATTTTACTTACCGGGGGTTACTTAAGACAGGTTTCAGGTAGTTTCGCAGGCCCTTTGGCTCTAAAGGCTTTACAAGAGTTTCGGGTTGACCACTGTTTTATCAGTGCTAAAGGCGTCAGTCTAGAAGATGGCCTCATGGACTCAGACCCCGACGAGGTAGAAGTCAAGCGGACAATGCTTACAGCAGCAGCCCAAAAAACTGCTCTGGTAGACTCGAGCAAATTTGACAAGCGTGCGCTGGTGCGCATTTGCGGAATCACAGAAGTGGATCTTATGGTATCAGATGAATATTTAAGCCCTGACTGGCAAAACAAGTTAAAATCTGCCCAAATACCGCATCATCTGGTTGAGGTAAATGCATGACTCAGTTGCTCGAGCTAAAAGGCATTCAAAAACGCTTTGCCGGTGTCCATGCCCTTAAAGGCGTTGACTTTGAAGTCAAAGCTGGCGAAATTCATGCCCTGCTGGGTGAAAATGGTGCGGGCAAATCTACCCTCATTAAAATCATTGCTGGGGTCCATAAACCTGACGAGGGAAGTCTTAGTTTTCAGGGAGAGCGCCTTAGTTTTAATAACCCACGAGATGCCCAAGCCAAGGGCATTGATACCGTACACCAAGAATTAAGTCTTTACCCCGAATTAACTGTCGCCGAAAATATTTTTATGGGACACTCCCCAAACGCCAGCTTGGCCCTTTAAGTTTTATCGACTGGGGAAAGATGGAAGAACGCTCTAAAGAGTTACTGGCTGAGCTCGAGGTCTATGATGTCGATGTTAAGCGCATTGTCGGGGGTTTTAATGTTGGTAACCGTCAGCGCATCGAAATTGCTAAGGCACTTTCGCATAATGCCCAGTTACTCATTATGGATGAACCAACGGCTGCCTTAACCGAAGCCGATGTAGAGCAGCTTTTTCGCATTGTCAGGCTCTTAAAAGAACGTGGTGTAGGCATCATTTTTATAACGCATAAGCTAAGTGAAGTTTTTGAGCTTTGTGACCGTGTAACCGTTTTACGAGATGGTGAATACATCGGCACTAAAGAGGTTAAAGACACCAACGAGCGTGATCTTATTAGCATGATGGTGGGGCGAACCATTGACCAGCTTTTTCCCAAACAGGCAAGTAAATTTGGCGAGGTCGTTTTAGAAGTTCGCAATTTGCTGCGTGAGCCCTATACCAAAGGCGTTTCCTTTAAAGTACGGGCCGGTGAGATTGTTGGTTTGGCGGGCTTGGTGGGTTCGGGGCGTAGTGAAACCGCCCAAACGATTTTTGGCATTACCCCCGCGCAATCAGGTGAGATTTTACTCAACGGTAAAAAACTAACCGTTTCTGACCCAGCTCAAGCGGTTGAGGCAGGCATAGCTTATGTACCCGAAGACCGTGGTACTCAAGGGTTAATTAAACAAATGACGATTCGAGATAATGTTTCACTGGCAGTTTTAAAGACGCTCTCCAATTTTAGCTTTATAGATTTTCCAAAAGAAGAGGTTTTGGCTCAAGACGCCATAAAACGTTTTAGCATTCGGGCTTATGGCCCTGAGCAAAGGGTGAATAAGTTATCAGGCGGTAATCAGCAAAAAGTCGTTTTGGGCAAGTGGCTTGCCAGCGAACCCAAACTTCTCATTATGGATGAACCAACACGGGGTGTTGATGTTGGCGCAAAAAGCGAAATTCATAGGCTGATGAGCCAACTGGCTGCTGAGCGTGGGTTAGCTATTCTCATGATCTCGAGCGAACTACCTGAAGTCTTGGGTATGAGTGACCGCGTACTGGTCATGAAACAAGGACAAATTGTCGCAGAGTTTGACCGCAAAGATGCAAGTCAAGAAAAAGTTGGTGCCGCCATGATGAGTGAGAGAGCCGCCTAAATGACCAAGGTTTTTGCTAACCCTGTAAATCTTTTGCCCTTAATCTTGGGTCTACTTGCCCTGATTAGCTATCAATTTTTACCTTTTGTCAATCAACCCGATTTGGGTGCTACTACTATTTCTACGCTAACTGCGGCAAGAGCTAACAATGAACTTGGCATTAGTACCAATGGCATTTCCCTTTTACCTATAGGCGCTTTTGCTGCCTTACTTCTGGGGCTTTGGACCTTTAGCAATCCACAGCTAGGTCGCGCAGCTTCGGTATTTAGTCTGCTGGCAGGTCTTTTGATGCTCGAGTATTTTGCGCTCTTTTTTCTTGATTACCTTGCACAAGGCGCAAGCTTTATTGGCTCGATGGGTCTAGGTTTCTGGCTTCTATTGATTTTGGCTTTACTGCTCATTTTCCAGGTCTTTTTACCTCGCTCTAAAGCGGGCAAGGAATTTCAACTCAGAACTTTATTAGCCAATCAAGAAAGCGCCATTCTTATGGCCTTGGTTTTCTTGATTGTTAGTATTGGTCTGGCAAGCCCACGCTTTTTGGCGACACGAAATATTTTAGATATATTGCAAGGGAATGCCTATATTGCAGTGGCAGCTATCGGTATGACGATGGTTATTATCACAGGGAATATTGATATTTCAGTCGGTTCACTTATAGGGCTCTTAGCTGTTGTGAGCGGTCGTATGGTCGTTGCGGGTAACCCTATCTGGCTAAGCTGGCTTATGCCCCTCTTAGTTGGTGCCTTGGTAGGTGCACTGATTGGCTTTATTGTGGCTTATTTAAAAGTACCTTCCATTGTCGTGACCTTGGGCTTTTTAAGCATATTAAAAGGTGGTCTTATCATCTGGACCAATGGGGAGCGCGTTACCAATATGCCTGATGGCTTTTATCTGGCCCAAATGAAGTTTTTTGGCATTTCTACCCCTATCCTGTTTATGATTATTTTGACAATTCTAGCTGCTATCTGGATGCGCTTTAGCCCTATGGGGCGTTCCTTTTATGCCCTTGGGGGCAATGCGGAAGCAGCCAGACTCTCTGGTTTTTCTGAAAATCTTATCTTGATGCAGGTCTTTATCTTAAATGGCATTTTTGCAGGTATTGCTGCTGTACTTTATGCTACGCAGCTAAGGGTGATTCAGGCGACACCGCCCCCTGGGCTCGAGCTTGCAGTGATTACCGCTGTGGTGGTCGGTGGCGTAAGCATTTTGGGGGGTAAGGGAACCATTATTGGCGCAACCCTGGCAGCTATTTTGCTCAACACCATTCGCTCAGGTATGGTTTTTATTAATGTCTCACCGTTTTGGATACTCGCAGTTCAAGGTATTCTTATCCTGGTTACCGTACTTATTGACCTGATTCGCCGACAAAGGCAGTTGATTTAAATGGCTTTAGATACTGCAAAAGTCGAAAATACTATGGCTAAGCGCCTGCGCAATCTGCTCTTTAGTCAAGAAGGCATCTTGTTCATCATCTTGGTGCTGGTTATTATCGTACTTTCAGGCCGTAATGCCAACTTTCTGAGCGCTTCTAATCTGCTTAATCAGGGCCGCCTGATGAGCGAAGTTGGGCTTGTGGCCTTGCCGATGACTTATATCATCATTACGGCAGGGATTGATTTATCAGTAGGATCGATTTTAGGTTTAAGTGCTATTTTGCTAGGTGTTTTTTGGAAAAATCTGGGCGTTCCTTTAGAGCTTGCTATCATCTTGGCACTTATCGTAGGTACGGTAGCAGGCTATGTTAATGGCCTCTTTATTGTGCGGCTAAATGTACCTCCCTTGATTATGACCTTGGCAACCCTGGCTTTTTACCGTGGTCTGGCGCAAGGTATTAGCGAAGCTAAAAGCGTAACAGGCTATCCTGAATGGTTTTATATTTTTGGTCAAAAAAGCGTCATGGGTTTACCTACCCAGCTCTGGTTTTTTATTATTGCCACGATTATCTCTATCATCATTTTGCGCACAACGACCCTGGGGCGCTATCTTTACGCTATTGGCAATAACCCTGTGGGTGCCCGTTTTTCAGGTTTACCTGTTGCTCGCACCTTGCTGGTTATTTATAGCTACTCGGGGTTTATGGCAGCCTTGGCAGCAGTTATTTTTGTTTCTCGGGTGACAACGACGCGGAGCGATATGGGGACCGGGCTCGAGCTTGATGTGATTGCCGCCGTCGTTCTAGGGGGCACCAGCATCTTTGGGGGTAAAGGCGGCATTATAGGGACGCTTATTGGCCTCGTGCTTATTCAACTACTAAAAAATGGTCTGGCTTTGTCTGGCGTAACCAGTGACGCTACGACGATCGTGATTGGTCTGGTACTTATTCTGGCGATTTTGGTCAATAACTTTATCCAGCGTCGCCGCGATTCTTAAGTGAAATTCCTAAGTTAAAACGGTGTACCCCTTTTGTTTAAAGCATTCGATATAAAGTCTTCTCGTCTCGAGCAAAAACCCAGTCATCCACAACAAAATGGGGCATTGATAGAAAAGGAGGTATAGCTGCTACAAAGCTCTCATCAGTTTTTAGGTAAAATACCATTCGCAGTAAAATTTTAGAAAAGGGAGAATTTATGAAGAAATTTAGTTTACGTATGTTTGCTAGTCTTGCTCTTGCCTTGTTTGGCTTAAGTTTTGCACAAAGCTGGGACGGCGCCGATAGCCTGCCCACCAACCCTCTTGCTTGCGGCGAAGGCGCTGGTGGTGGTGCCATGGCTGCCCTAGATTATAACGGTGGTCAAACCATGAATGCCCCAGATATGATGGGTCAAGCCATCAATCTGATTGACGTACCCAAACTCGTAGGCATTGGTTATTTTGCGGCAACCACCTTAGGCCAGCAACAAGCTGCCGAAGAACTTGGCAATGTTACCGTTACCACTGATGCACCCACCGAAGCCAACATTGATGACCAAATTGCTGTCATTGAAAGCTATATTGCCAGCGGTAACATTAATGGCATATTGTTTGCTGCCAATGACCCTGTTGCTATTGCCCCGGTTCTTCGTAAGGCTTTAGAGCAAGGTATTCACGTGGTTGGTTATGATGCCAACTCTGAGCCTGACGCTCGTGAGTGGTTTGTAAACCAAGCTGAGTTTAATGGCATTGCCAAAGCTATGGTCGATAGCCTTGCTAAAGAAAAAGGTGACAGTGCCCACTTTGGTATTGTTACTTCTACCTTTACCACGCCTAACCAAGCCCGCTGGATTGCTGAAATGCAGGCCTATCAAGCTGCTTGCTACCCCAACATGAAGTGGTTAGAAACCCTTGAAGCCCAAGAAGACGCTGTTCTTAGCTTTAACCAGGCCAACACTCTAATTAACAAATATGGTGATGAACTTGACGGCATCTTTGGTATGACCAGTGTTGCTACGCCCTCGAGCGCCGACGCTGTTACCCAAGCTGGTCTTTGTGGTGATGTAGCTGTTGTAGGTCTTGCCACACCAAACGGTATGAAACCCTTTGTTAATGACGGCTGCGTACAGTCTGTCGTGCTCTGGAACCCAGTTGATCTTGGTTACGCTGCCACCTATGTTATGCGCGCTATCGTTGACGGCACTCTTAAAGCTGGTGACACCAGCGTAGAAGCAGGTCGTTTAGGTACGCTGCAAGTGGTTAATGGTTCTGAAATTCTTTTGGGTGCTCCCTACATCTTTACCCCTGATAACATTAACGACTTCGATTTTTAAGAATTTAGCTAGTATCATCTAGTTTAAAAGTAGTAAACAAAAAGAAGCTCGAGCCTTAAGGCTCGAGCTTCTTTTTGTTTTTGGCTAAACTCTAGCTATTATCCCCACTGAGTAAACCCCCTAGCACCGCTCCCCCTAAACCAGCAACACCCTTAGACTCGCCTTTATTTTGGAACGTTGCTGCTGCCATGCGGTCTGCCAGACGAGAAAACGGCAAACTTTGCAAATAAACCAGCCCTGGCCCTCTAAGCACTGCCAAAAAGAGACCTTCACCGCCAAAAAGTGCATTCTTAAAACCTTTTAGCATTTGAATATCATAGTCAACACCAGGCGTCATACCGACCAAACAACCTGTATCTACACGCAACGATTCACCTGGAGCAAGTTGCTTTTCAATAATTGTGCCACCCGCATGAATAAACGCGCGACCATCACCTTTAAGACGCTGTAAAATGAAACCTTCACCACCAAAAAAGCCGGCGCCGAGCTTTTTGGTAAATGCAATATCAATATCAATGCCTTTGGCAGCGCATAAAAAGGAATCTTTTTGACATATGAATTCCCCGCCAAGCTGGTCAAGTTCTAATGGAATAATCTTACCAGGGTAAGGTGCAGCAAATGCCACATGCCCTTTGCCACTTCCAGTGTGAGTAAAGTTGGTAATAAAAAAACTTTCGCCCATCAGCGCGCGCTTTAAGCCTCCAAAAAGGGCTTTGCCTAAACCTCCGCCACTGCTGCCAAGATTAGTATCCATTTCGATACCTTGTCCCATATACATCATGGCACCTGCTTCAGCGCGGACACTTTCATTAGGGTCAAGTTCAATCTCAACCATTTGCATATCATCGCCATAAATTTTGTAGTCAATTTCATGTGCTGCCATTGCATCCTCCTAAAAAAGCTTTTGTCTATTAGACAAATAAACCGAGTGAGAAACAACATCCTTCTAGAAATTGAGGGCTAAAATGTCATTTCTTGATTTATGGTAGCGAGATTTTAGTCTATGACCAACCGAAGTTTTTCTCTTTTAGAAATCTTAATGGCTTCACATGAATGCTTAATCTTTCCAAATAACTAGCGCTATTTCTTATATGTTTAAACAAATCACAAATATCTGAAAGCTAAGGTATAAATACCCCCAAGGGGTATATGAGTGGTGCTCGTTGGTAGCACAGAAAGTGAGAGATCATGTTAAACAAATTAATCCTTAGTTTTGCCTTAGTTACAGGTTTACTTTCTTGCAGTTATGCCGAAAACCCAGTGTATGCAACCGCCGACTTATCGGCAACTGAAGAAGCAAATTTGCTCTGGATGGTTGAAGAAGAAAAACTGGCGAGTGATGTTTATAAGGAACTTTATGAGCTTTGGGGACTTCAAATCTTTAATAACATCGGTGCAAAAAGTGAGCTTCAGCATGTCGAGGCAGTAAGCTATCTTTTGCAAGCATATGGCATAGAAAACCCAAGTCCAAGCGCTCGAGGCGAATTTAGCAATCCTGACTTACAGGCCCTTTATGATGACCTTTTAGCTCGAGGGGCTGAATCATTAGAACAAGCTCTCAATGTGGGGGTGAGTATTGAAAAACAAGACATTATGGATTTACAAAAGGCCATAAATGAAACCCAGCGAGCCGACATTATTCAAGTTTATCAAAACCTTATGAAAGGCTCAGAGAATCACTTAGAAGCCTTTACCAGACAGCTTGAATCCAGGTACTAATCTTTAAAAGGGCCAGATGAAGGGTACCAGAGATACCGTAATAAGCCACATGAGTAGGTTTAACGGAATACCGATACGGAAATAATCATTAAAGCGGTAGCCTCCTGGCCCCATAACCATAAGATTGGTTTGGTAGCCAATCGGTGTTGCAAAACTGGCTGAAGCCGCCATCATAATGGCGATAGCAAAAGGCATGAAGTTTACGCCTAAATGCTCTGAGGTGGCATAGGCAATTGGAAAAATGAGCGCAGCAGCAGCATTATTGGTAATCAGTTCGGTAAAAAGCATAGTAACACCGTAAATAACCACTAAACTTAGCCAAGCATTGCCACTTGCTAAGGTAGTGAGTCCCTGCGCGAGAAGCTGCGCTCCACCACTTGCCTCTAAAGCCTTACCTAAACCAAACGATGCCGCAATAACCACCAAAACGGACCAATCAATATGACGCAAGATGTTGCTACTGGTAGTAGCCCCTACCAAGATCATTAAGAGAGCTGCTAAAACGGCTGCTTGAAACATTGGTAAAATATTAAAGCTTGCCAGTACAATCATGCCCGTTAAGATAAGCAAAGCATAAGGTGCTCGTTTGTGGCGCGGCGGGGTAGAACCTTGAACCAGACTTACCAGGTAAAAATCGCTCGAGTTCTTTTGTTGCTCGACAAAGGAAGGTAAGGCTTCAACGAGCAAAGTGTCCCCCGTTCTTAGAACAATATCTCCAATCTTTTGCCTGACTTGTTGACCGTTACGAGAAACGGCAATTACTACAGCTTGATAGATATTGCGAAATCTACCTTCACGAATACTTTTGCCAATCATGGGAGATGAGGGAGAAACAACGACTTCAATCAGACTCCGTTGAGAAGAAGGGCTGTCTAGCTTGCTCATTTGATCATTTGCAGGTTCTAAACCACGAATTTTTCGCAGATCTACCATAGAATCGACAACGCCGACAAAGCGCAATATGTCTCCGGCTCGCAAGATTTCTTGAGGGGAAACGGCTGAAACAATTTGTTCTTGCCGTTCGATTTCAGCTAAAAAGGCATTGGGCAAATGCCTAAGCCCTGCTTTTTCAACTGTTTTACCCACCAAGGCTCCCTGAGGCTCAACCACCATTTCACTATAATAATTTCGTAAATCATCAAAGCGGCTAAGGCTAGCTTGACGGTTAGGTAAAAGCCAGCGGCTTGCCACAATCACAAAACCAATACCAATCACAGCGCAGGGAAAACCTATCCAGGCAATATCAAACATTTTTAAGGGTTTTAAATCGGTTTGTGATAAAAGTAAACCATTCACAACCAAATTAGTGCTCGTACCAATCAGCGTGCAAGTACCCCCAAAAATAGCCGCGTAACTTAGAGGAATCATGAGTTTTGAAGGGCTTATATTATGTTTTTTAGCCCAGTCACTTACTGCAGGAATCATCATGGCAACCAGCGGTGTATTATTCATAACAGCACTTAAACCTGCAACGGAAAGCATCATTCTGGTCTGAGCTTGAGTAATGGTTTGAGGGCGACCAAGAATAGTCGATCCTAACCAGCTTACCGCCCCAGTTTCTTGCAAACCTGCAACAACCAAATACATAACTGCAACGGTCATCATGCCTTCATTTGAGAAACCTGCCAGAGCGTCTTTAATGGGTAGTACGCCCGTTAAAAAAAGAAAAGCCAGCGCTATCAGCATAATGACTTCTGCGGATATACGGGTAAAAGCCAAACAAATAAAGGCGGCAATAATGACAGCAAACGTTAAGCTAATAGCAAGCATTGCAAACTCCTGAGGTATATATCTATATTATCTATCTGATAAGTAGAGTAAGTTAGTAGAAAAGTTTTTTTTGACATAAAGATTTCTTAGCTAAGAATGATAGGGGATTCAGAACTTGAAAGTACGTCACGAAGAGAAGTCTTATCAAGCACATCAAGAATGGCAAGTTTGACTTTAAACATGACCTGACGCACAGAGCAATGTTCCACATCTTCACAATCACTGCAAGGCTGATAATGCCGTTTACTAACGCATAAAATCGGAGCCAGAGGGCCTTCAAAAATACGAATGATAGGTCCTACATAAAGCTCTTCGGGCGCTTTGCTAAGCCAGTAACCGCCCCCTTTTCCCTTTCGGCTTTGTAAAACGCCGTTATGTTTTAGCTCGAGCAAAATCACTTCCAAAAACTTACGGGGGATATTTTCGCTGCTAGCTATATCGGCAATTAATGCTGGGCTCTTTGGCTCCTGTTGATCCTTTCGAGCTAGGTAAAAAAGTGCCTTCAAAGCATATTTGGTTTTCTGAGTTAATGAGGTCATTCCTATTTATCCTACTGGTTTAGTAGTTTATCATAGAATGAAGCTGCTGAAGTTATTTTTTGCACCCTTAAAGCTTGGGCTGTCAGCTTTCCATATTATATGGGCAAAAAGTTTCCCTTTAAACATTAAATACCAAATTCCGCATCCATTTTTCTTCGTTATTCCAGCAAAAACTGGAATCTAAAGGAACGGCTTTATCGGAAACTGTCTTTACGATTCTCAAATAAGCTTGAAAAAGCAAGCGCTAAGGCCAGAACCCCTTGTATCAAGCTGAATTGATCATACGCTTAATCGGGTTAAATTGGGCTACCTGGATTTTCCGTATTATCTAAGCTTACTCGTTTACAGTCTTTACACTGATAGCGTTGTTTTCCATTGCCTGACTTGCCATTCTTCACTATGTTCCTACTCTCACAGTAATAGCAGTTTATTTCCTTTGGCACCATTCCTTAGTTTAGCTGGTTAGGGTGTGCCACTACCAATTATTTAAGTGCTGCAAATGTAATTTTCGGCAAATCCTAGCCGATGGATTCCAGCCTCGCCCAGCCGTCGCTGGGACTAAAGGCAGAATGACAAGTGAAAACGAATTCAAATTCAACCCTCAAATGTTTATCAAAAAACGCTGGATTAACTATACCTTTTACTTTCTTGTAGGTCTCATCTCAATAGCTTCAAGGGTTACTCTTTGGGGTAAGGATGCAACAAATACAACCGTCTCTGCAATATCTTCAGCCTGCATCATCCGTTCTCGACGTTCTGGTGAAGGGGGTTCAGGGCGTAAG
>JAHEBB010000029.1 GCA_024642575.1 Trueperaceae bacterium
TCAAATCGTTTGCCAAGCACCTGAACTTGATTTTTAAGCTTATTGTCCTGAATAAGCTCGCTGTACTGAGCCATTACCTCGGGTGCTCTGGCTAAATCCCAGTGAAAGTTGCGGTGGAGTGCTGGGTGGTCAAAAGTTAGAAGTAGCTGGTCAAGTTTGCCCAGTTGTTTGCCTAAATCAAAGAGCAAGGCTTCAGACTGCCAGTCTTGCTTGGCTAAGGGTTTTTCTGGTAAGAAACTTAAAAGTCTGACAAAGTGCTGCCTATCCCCTTGGCTGATGCTGGAAATGCTTTCGCCTTGTTTGGTCTTTAGCAGGTCAGGAATAATGTTTAAGTGACCCTTTAGGTGCTCGAGCACAGCATTTTGTGCCTCGAGCAAAGCCTTATCTTCAAGGGCATTGGCGAGTTTAAGGACATAGCGTTTTTGACCGCTTATGCTTAGTACAAAATTTTGGTCACGTTCGCTCGGTAAGAGGCTGGCAGAGGATTCTAGGCCGTAGCGCTCATTGACCAAACGTTCGGCGTCTTGTTCTGAAAACTGGGGGGCTTGTGTGAGTAATGACATGACGTTCAACTCCGAAAAAGATGCCCCTACGGTAGCATTCCTGAAGCCAATACGTTAAAGGTAAAAGTTACCTTTCTTAGCGTTTTGCTTTAGCCCTTTATAGCTCGAGGGAAAAGCCAGAGATTATTTCGAAAAGATTGACAGGTAAGCTTTCCAAGGGCCAACTTCGCTCTCGTATTGTTTGGCCATTGTCCTGACGATTTGTCTGATATGACCTAAATCATGTACTGCCCAGGTAGCTAATAGCTCACGCAATTTAACCTGACCAAACTCGGGGTGCATTCCTGTTTTTTCAAAACCTTGCTTAGTTAAGCCAAAGTTACGCAGAACGTTTAGATTTTGTGCGCGTATTTGGGCAAAGGCCTCGAGCAAGTCATCGAGCGATTTTCCCTTACTCGTTTCAAAATGAGCAAACCGATCAAAGGGTTTAAAGCCCTGACTTTCACCGTAGTTAATAATGATGTTTGCCCTTGCCATCCAGTTGGTTTGTTCAGCATTGATAAGGTGGCCCACGACATCGTAGGGAGTCCAGGTTTCTGGGCCTTCATTGCTCATAATCCAGGGCTCAGATAATCCTGAAAGTAGTGCTTTTAGCGTGGCGGGTGTTCTCGAGAGTATTTCTAGGGCTTCTTCCAGTTTAAAGGTCATGTTAAGCCTCCCAGTTTAGAACTATAAGATTTAGGCAAAAAATCTGAAAGAGCCACTTTGGGATTGGCATGGGCTAAGAATATTTATCCACCAAAGAACCCAATAAGTTTACCAGCTTTCTTTTTGCAGAATGATTTAACGATGTCATCATTAATCGTTATGACCTTGCTAAATCGCTTTGCTAGGGTTTAAAAACATTTGCCAGGTTTCAGGTAAGGACTCCCCTAATTCTTTAAACTTTTCTCTAGTATCAGCGTACAAACGGTTTAGGCTTTTGTGATTATTGCTAAGCCTATAAGCTTTTAAGCATAGTGCTAAGTAATCTTTGCCATAAGGGTCAAACTCAAGCAGGAATTTGCTTACTCGCGTGACTTCTAGTGGTTTGGTTTCGAGCAAAGTCTTGGCTTTTTCAAACAGCAGCAAATAAAGAGACTCAGCCACGCTTGCCTGATTTTCTAAACTAATATCTTGCAGGTAATTACCTTGCCACAGACTGGTTTCGCCTGTGGTTAAAAAAGCTTCTGCATCTGAATAAAGATTGCCCAGAGCGTAACCTGTTGCCGTTGTTATAAGTGCGGCGCTGCCAAGAAGTTCACGCAAGGCAAAAACCATAGACTTTAGCTTGTTAGTAGCTTTAAGCTCAGCCTCATTGGGGTAGAGCTTATCGACGAGCTCGAGCCTTGAAACTTCGGGGTAGCCAGAGAGTTTGGCTTCTAAGAGAAGAGCCAAAAGTTCCTGACGCTTGCTGCCTTTAAGCTTTTCTAAGTCGTTCTCATATCTAATTTGCATGTTGCC
The DNA here is from genome assembly GCA_024642575.1 of Trueperaceae bacterium. Taxonomy (GTDB): domain Bacteria; phylum Deinococcota; class Deinococci; order Deinococcales; family Trueperaceae; genus JAHEBB01. Next base: position 2,007 of record JAHEBB010000029.1, read on the forward strand.
TAAAACCCTTAAGCCAATAGGCTTTTTGGTATCTGGAACAAGAGGTTTGGTTTTAAGTGCAAAAGGTTGAGTTTTTAAGGCAAGATCTGGAAAGTAACGTTTGGCAATGTTTACACTATGGTTTAAGCCACGCTCCTCAAACCACTGCATGCGCTTTCTAGCCCTTTCAAGGTCATTGCTAAGAAAGTCTAGCTCGAGCCCTAAGCGCTCTTGTTCAAAAAGTGCGCCGTTTTCTTTAGCAGTTTCTAGAGCATCTTGAAACAGTATCAGGGCTTGCTCAGGTTGGTTTTGGGCTTTGCAAAGATAGGCTTTGGTAATCTGCAAACTGAGTTGTGCCTGGGGTAAATCTGTTTTTTTAAGCTCCTCGCTGGCTGCTTGCCAATGCAGTTCGGCTTCAGCGACTTGCCCATTTTCTAAAAGCGCTAAAACCATAGAACAGAGGGCATCGGCTACATTAATGGGGTTATCCATACGTTTGGCGCAAGCAAGTGCCGCTCGAGCATGCTTGAGAGATAAGATGTTGCCGTAAGTCACTAGGCTTTCACGGTAAAACTGACTGAGACTGGTTTCGCAGTCTAAGAGATAAGTAAAAAAATCAATGCTTTCGAGGTAGCGTCTGGCAGCTTGCAGACATTCCTCAGCGCGCTCATAGTCGCCTAGCTCTGCCAGTAAGCTGCCGTAGGCACGCTGCGCAATCATATAAGCGCTTACATCACCCAGTTCCTGGCAGACATGCATGGCCTCTTCAAGGCTGGTTTTACGCTCTTGATAAAGGCCTAAACCCTCGAGCGCAAGGGCGCGGTTAAAGAGTGCCTGATCCATAACGCGTAAATTACCCAGGGATTTTGCCTGTTGGTAAATTTCTGCCTCGAGCCTTTCCATAGCTGAAAAATCTGACTTGCTATAGGCAATATCTGAGGCTGCTTTTAAGGCTAATATCTTATCTTCAACCGTAGAGGTTTTAACTCGGGCAAGTAAGGTTTCCGCAAGCTCGAGCTGACCAAGATGCGCCAGACTGCGAACCAGCCACTGTGTGGTTGCTGCGTCAGGTTGACTAAAACACTCAGGATACTGACCATAAGTATCAACAACTTTGCGGTAGTGATGGGCTGTACCCCTGAGACGCACCAGACCTACAACATAAGCCTTTTGATCCAGGCTCGCTTCAAGACTTTGCCACAAGCTTTCTGCTTCGGGCAAATAACCCTGAATTGCCAGAAGTTCAGCTTCTAGCAAGCTAGCTTCTGACGCGATGGCTTTATCTATATCAGCAGCACGTTTGGCAAGTCGTATAGCTTCTGAAATAGCACTGTATTTGAGACAATGGGCTGCCTCGAGCGCGACCCTGGCCTGTTCTTTCTGAGGTAAAAGCTCGAGCATTTGAGCCAGAAGTTTGCCCGTTTGCAACTCGTTTTTGTTTGCTTTTGACTGTTTAACTGCCTGTTTTAGTAAACCAAGTGCTTCAGCCGAGCTTAAATGTGCATCTTCAAGAAAGCTCGCTGCTTTTAAGGGGTCTAGGCGTGAAGCCTCGAGAGCACGCCTTGCTAAAGTCTGACGCTTGAGTAAGGGTATCCGCTGCAAACTAAGCTCGCGGTAAAGAGGATGCGCAAAGCCATCTGCGAGAAAAATACCCTGTTTTTTCAGGCGTTCGCTGGCACTTTTTAGTTCGCTTGGGCTTAGACCTGAAACAGCGCAAACTAGCTCACTAGGCTCTAAAGGCAAGAGAGCTTTGCTGGCTACTAGGGTCTCGAGCGTTTCATCTTTAGCAATAGCATTTAGGCTTAGTTCAATGAGGGCTTCTATGGTCGAGGGTACAAAGCTCGTCTCTGCTTCGCGCCAGTGCCAGTTTTGACCATCGCTCCAAAAGTTTCCTTGCCGTGTTAAATAGCGCAGATATTCTAGGCTAAATAAAGGGTTACCTGCGGCTTTGTTGTAAATAAACTCGAGCCCTGACTTTGGCAAGCTGGTTTGAAGCTCAGTTTCTAACAGAGTATCTGAATCCTGGCGACTCAAAGGTCTTAATTGAACAGCTATAAAAGTATCGGGGGGTTCAGTGCGGCTGCTGCACATGAGCCCTATACCCTTACTGCGTTTGACCGACTTGGCTAAGTCTTTAATCAGCTCGAGCCGCTCAGGGTCTGCCTCATGTAAATCTTCAAGGTGCAAAACAAAAGGGGCTAAGCCAGCCAATGAGGCACTTAGCGCAGTTATAAGATTTTTGACCTCTACTTGTTCGCCTTGGGCCACTTTGCCCAGAGTTATTTCAGCCCATAAAGCCAATTTTTTGGGTTTTTCCAGCTTATCAATAAGCTGAGCTAAAGGGGTCGTAGCATGAACGCTTAAGCATTTACAGGGCAAGGTGCTAAGTAGCGAACTTAGCTGATAGCTTTTGCCAATGCCTGCCTCACCCCAGATAGCCAGGGCAAGACTTCTATGTTTGCTAAGTACAGGCTTAAGATAAGGCTCGAGCATGATTTCTGGCTATTATCTCATAGCTTTTGTAAGAAGATTCAGCCAAGGTTTATTTTCTAGCTTAATACTTGTTTTTTCGGGGGTCTAATAAACGGGGCAATTAAGGCAATCAGAAAGGGAATGCTTGCCACAAGCAAGATAATCATTTCATAAGAACCAAAAACATCTTTGCCAGTTGACAAGATAAGTGGGCCAAGAGCTGAGGCAGCTACCCCTATGGTAGTGACCTGTCCTTTAATCGCGCCGATATGTTTTCGCCCAAAATAGTAAGCATAAACGATGTTGCCTAGGGTTCCCATCATGCCTTGCATAAGCCCCATGGCAATGCCATAAAAGAGAAAGTTTTGAGCATTTAATTGGGTTGACATAATAAGCACGAAACCCAACAGAGCTTGCGCCGCACTCAGGACAAAACGCGGTGGTACGCGGTCAAGGACATAGCCTGTCGCAATATTAGATAAAAGCAAAATAAAGCCAAGCGGTACAAAAACTTGGGTTGCCAGATTACGACCTAAACCCTGTTCAGCAAAAATGTCGTAATTGTGAAAAAGAAGTGCTGTACCTAGCGCTGAAACGCAAAAAGAAGCAATAACGTAAAGCCAAAAGGTGAGGGTGGCCCTAGCCTCGGCAGGGGTAAAGTTTTCTTCGTTTAAGGGCTTGGTCTGGGCGCTGCCATCAGGCTCGAGCCCGTAGATCTCAGGGTGACCTCGAAACAACAACGCTCCTAAGGGTAAAATAGTCACAGCAACCAGCAAGCCCAGAAGCATATAGGCAGTTCGCCAGTCAAAGCTTTGCGTAAGCGTTTCGATGAGTCTGGGGAAAAAAGCTGTGCCTAGGGCAAAGCCAATACCTGAAAGACCCACAGCTAGCCCACGCCGCCTCACAAACCAGATATTAATAACATGAATGCTGACAAGAGATAGCGCGCCTTGCCCGAGACTGCGAATCAGTACAAAGCCAATAAAAAGACTGACAAGCCCACCAATAAAACCCATAAAAACACAGGCCAGCGCAAACAGACTGGCAATGATAACAACTGACAAACGAGGCCCTCGGCTATCAATAAAGCGTCCAACAAAGGGCAGGGCAAATGAACCTGTTAGGGTTGCAAAGGTATACATAAGGGCTACCTTGGTTCGGGACAAGCCCAGATCAGCAATGATACTATCCAAAAAAACGCCGACACTTACCGTCTGCCCTGGCATGGTCATAAGCATGCCAATAGAGCCAGCTATCAGAATGATCCAACCGTAGTAAATAGGTGACGCTTTGATAATGCGACTGCGCTTTGTCTTAGAAGGTTCAGTGGGCTCGAGTCTCATAAGCGCCCTTCGGGATAGCATTTCCACGATTTACCCTTTTTGATAAATCGTGGGGTTTTGGAGTGTTGAAACGTATGTGGCATGCAGCGTCTTGGTTTGCTTGTAAAACTGCTAGGGCAAAGTAAATGAGAAAAGAAACAAATCAAGGTTTAACTCTAAACCGATCTGTTTGTTTACATGACGCTTTAACTTACAGCAGGGTACTTAAAGGGCTTAAGCCTGAGGGGGTAAAAAGGTACCTGGAGGAGGTAAAAGCTCTACACCTATAGACTTAGGGTTGGCTGAAAAAAGCAGCGGTGTGGCTTGCTCAGCGTGAAAGGCCACCACATGAACAGCATCAGTGGCTTCGCTAAAAATATCAAATAAATCAAACTCGCCCTGTTTTAAAAGTTCGTATTGCTCTTGAGAGATGCGGGTGTAGAGATAAGTCGTAACGTCTCCTTTGGCATCGGTCTGATAGGCAAGATAAAGCTGCTTACCATCTAAGTAAACACTCAAATGATCGGCAAGCTGTTTAAGCTTTTTTAGTTGCTTGGGGTTAAATTTGGTTTTAGTTGGCACGCGCTTCTTCTTTATCGCCTTTCTTTTTGCCACCAAAAAGCCCTTTTAGTTTTTGCGCCAGGGTTTCATGTTCGTGAATTTCTTCGCCCATTTCTTGCGCATATGCCTCGAGCAGCTCTTTAGCTCTAGGACTTAGTTTAGACGGTACTTCAACATTTGCAATGACAATTTCATCACCCATACCTACTTGTCGTAATTTTGGCATTCCCTTACCACGCAAGCGAAACTCGCGGCCGGGCTGAGTCCCTGCGGGTATTTGCAAGATTTCTGGACCATCTAAGGTAGGTATCTCAAAGGAACTGCCCAGCGCTGCCTGTGAAAACCCTAACTTTAAATGATAAATAAGATCATCTTCCTGACGGACTAATTCAGGATGGGTTTTCATATTGATATAAACATAAAGGTCACCTAGAGGGCCGCCGTCTTGCCCCGCGTTGCCTGCCCTTGGGATACGCAAACGGTAGCCACCGTCAATACCTTTGGGTAAGCCAACATCGACCGTTTCTTTTTGACGAGTGCGACCTGCACCACGGCATTCGCTACAAGGCGTCGTCACGACTTCGCCTAAGCCACGGCATTCAGGGCAAATTTGCTGCGTGACCATGCTGCCAAAAAAGGATTGTACTTGCTGTCTAACCTGACCAGCGCCGTTACAGGTGGTGCAGGTTTTACGACCATTACTGCCTGGTTCGGCCCTATTACCATCGCAGCGTTTACAGCTTCCTAAGCGCTCAACTTCGGTTTGTACCGTTTCACCTGCTCTGGCCTGCTCGAGCGTAATGGTTATTTCTGTTTCTAAATCTTCGCCAGGTACCCCGCGTTGCATTCTTGAGTTGCCAAAGCCGCCACTGCCTCCGCCAAACACCGAGGCAAAAATATCAAAGATATCGCCTGAATACTGCGCACCTGGGTCAGCATTGCCAAAGCGATCATAGCGCATGCGCTTTTCGTCATCACTTAAAACCGCGTATGCTTCATTGATTTGTTTAAATTTGTCTTCAGCCTCGGCATTGCCCGGATTTCTATCTGGGTGATATTGCAGCGCAAGCTTGCGGTACGCTGTTTTAATCTCTTTACCATCGGCAGTTTTTGCCACACCCAGAAGTTCGTAATAATCGATAGACGCCATTTCGCTAGTATAGCGAACTTTGGCATAAATCTTGTGTAAACCGACTCAAATCTGTTGCGTTTAATTCCATCCTTACTTTAGAACACCGAAGGTGGGGCGGTGTAAATCCGTGTGCTTTAGCGCCATTTTCTCTTTCAGCCGACCAAAGGTCGGAATCCAAACCTACCAGCTTCAGCTGGTAGTGGTTTAGTTGAACTTGCTGCTTGAAATAGCTAATAACTGCATTTCCAGAAAAGGTTACACCAAACTTAGCGCATTGGTTTTAACTCAGCTAGCTTGCACTAATTTTTGGACCAGCAAAGATTTGTGGAAAAGCAAAAAAAATTAACCTAAGGGCTAAAGTTTCTAGTCTTTAAGACTGGCTCGAGCCTATCTGACATAGCGATGACCTTTGTCAAGTAGCGTTTGTTTGGACCTCCCTAGGTCCCTATGATGCAGCCCTGCGGTGTGTACCGTGGGGCTTTTTCTGACTGTATGTACAAGTTTGGCAAGGATATACTGAACAGGCATCATTCACTATTATCTTTGCTCATGTTTAATGCGCCAAGATAAATCACTCTAGGGAGGTACGTTTATGAAACGTTCCATTGGTTTCTTTCTCAGTATTTTAGTTTTTTGGGGCGCGGCTCAGGCAGAGACGGTTAATGTACTTTGTAGTCCGGATCTGGCCTGGTGTGAGCAGTTAGGGCCTGCTTACAAGGCTGCTACAGGTAATGATCTTGAGTTTGTGCGCCTTAGCTCTTCTGAAGCGCTAGCAAGGTTACGCGCTGAAGCGGCTAACCCCACTTTTGATGTCTGGTTTGGGGGCACAGGTGACCCTCACCTGGTGGCCTTTAATGAAGGTGTTACCGAATTTTATAAGCCTAGCACCTGGGATGATCTTTTGCCGACTTTAACAAGTGCTGTAGGTGAAACCTATATTCCGCTTTATACAGGTGCAATTGGCTTTGTGGTTAACGAAGATTTGCTAGCTGCCGAAGGTGTACCTGTGCCTCATTGCTGGGCTGATCTGGTTGATCCTGTCTATAAAGGACTTTTAGCTATGCCTAACCCAAATACCTCTGGCACGGCTTACACCATCATTGCGACTTTGATTCAGCTTTTTGGTGAAGAAGAAGCCTTTAATATGTTGGCACAAATTCACCAAAATGTAGCTCAGTACACGCGTTCCGGGGGCGCTGTAGGCTTACTTGCAGGTCGTGGTGATGTCGGTGTGGCTATTCAGTTCTTGCATGATGGGGTTAAGTACACCAAACAAGGTTTTCCTGTAACCAATTTTTCTCCATGTGAAGGTACAGGCTTTGAAATTGGGGGCATTAGCTTGATTAAAGGTGCGCCTCACCCTGAGGATGCTAAAGCCTTTATTGAGTGGGCACTGACCCCAGAAGCCCAAATGCTTGCTGCGCAAAAAGGTGATTCCTTTCAGGTACAGTCTAATAAAAATACCCCTGTTCCCCCAGAGTCTCCAGATTTGGACAGCATTAAACTGATTGACTATGATTTTGAAACCTACGGCTCTGCTGAGGTACGTGACGCGATAGTAGCGCGCTGGACCAACGAGATTTTCCCGGTACCTAGATAAGTGCCAGTTGGGAAATTTGCTTAGATTTTACAGCTTAAAGCAAATTTCCCAAACTTAGCGTTATGGCATTAAGTTCATCGGTTTCAACGGTACGCAGTTTGCGCTTTAGCGGTGCTTGGTTAGCAGCTGCACTAGCACTACTGGGCTTTTTGGCTTTGCCTTTTGGCAGACCTGGGCGTGACTTTTTTACGATTGATGCAAGTCTACGTCCGTGGGCGCTTAACAGCGTTTGGTTGTGGCTGGTTTTCCTAACCATCATTTCTGCTCTGCTTATAAGTTTTTTGCCGCTTAAAATCACCTTCAGAGGGAATTTGCTAGCTTTAACTGGGTCGATAGGGCTTTTATGTGGTATTGGCTGGCTGATAGCAACCTCAACGCCTTTTGGGCTTGGCGCACTGGTTTCGTTAATGGGACTTGTGGTCGTGACCGGCTTTGGCTTAAGCGAATCTGGGCGCATACAAAGTGACGCGTTTGTAAGCTCGAGCGTGCTCTTTGTTGGGCTATTCATCTTGCTCTTTATCCTCTATCCGGTTTTCACCGTTTTAAAAACGGCGGTTTGGGTTGATGGTCACTTGACTTTGGTCAAGATCGTCAATACCTTAAAAAGCCCACTTTTTATGTTTATTGAAAACCCTTATACCGAGCGCAGTGAAGCCCTTATTATCTCAGGCTTTGCGGTTGCAGCTACGCTGCTGGCACTTGCCTGGGCTATCTGGAAAAAGCAAACGTTCTGGCGCATAGCGCTCAGTATGGGTGTTGCCGCCTTACTCGGTTTTTTGCTGGGGCTAATGCTTTATGGCAAAGGTGCGCTGCCTACCAGTTTGTTTTTGGCCGTCATTGTTTCCTTTTTCTCGACTGTTTTTGGGCTAAGTTTTGCCATTTTAGGTCAGCGTACACGTCTTGGTTTGGTGCGCCAGTCCCTAAATGCTGTGAGCTTGCTACCGATCATCACGCCACCCTTCATTTTGGCCTTTGCCATGATCTTTTTGTTTGGTCGGCGCGGACTTATTACCTACTCGGTTCTGGGTTTATCGACCAATGCCCTCTTTGGGATTATAGGCGTGGCTTTAGCACAGATTCTGGCTTTTACCCCTGTCGCTTATCTGGTCATTCGTGGTTCAGTTAGCGCCCTTGACCCAGCGCTTGAAGAAGCTTCGCAAACCTTAGGGGCTAACCGCTGGTATTTGTTTAGAACAATTACCTGGCCCCTTTTAAGACCAGGCTTAGCCAATGCTTTTTTGCTCACCATGATTGAGTCATTTGCAGATTTTGGTAATCCTCTTATTTTAGGAGGAGATAGAAGTTACCTGGCGACCGAAGTTTTTTCGGCCTTTTCTGCACGTTTTGACCCCAATGAAGCTGCGGTTTATGGTCTGGTACTTTTAACCATTGTCTTGATTGTTTTTACCCTGCAACGTTTTTGGTTGGGGCAAAGTTCTTTTGTAACGGTTACGGGAAAACCCAGCAGCGGTAACCTTTCACCTTTACCAGGCTGGCTTGAGGCTATTCTGGTAGGCATTTTTGCCCTTTGGACGCTTCTTGTACTGACCCTTTACTTTTCTATAATTTACGGTTCGTTTGTGCAGCTTTGGGGCATCAACAATACGCTGACCTTAAAACACTATCAGGACTTCATGAATGCCGGATGGCCCGTTTTTTGGTACACCGCACGCACAGCAGCACTTAGCGCTATTCCAGCTGCCTTTTTAGGTTTCTTAATTGCTTACCTGGTGGTCAGGCAGCAGTTTTGGGGGCGCATGTTTATTGAGTTTGGTTCGATGTTGTCTTTTGCCATTCCAGGAACGGTGATGGGTGTGGCCTACATCTTGGCGTTTAATACGGGGCCTTGGCTCCTTACTTCGAGCATGGCGATTATCCTGATTGCTTTTGTTTTTCGTAACATGCCCGTTGCCATTCGGGGTGGGGTGGCAGGCCTGGCGCAGATTGACCCAAGTCTAGAAGAAGCCTCTACGACCCTAAGAGCAAGCTCGAGCGTAACCCTGCGTCGTATATTGGTGCCTCTGCTCATCATCCCCCTAATTGGGGGTCTCATTTTTGCCTTTGTACGTGCCATGACCGCTATAAGCCAAGTGATTTTTTTGGTTAGTCCTGGCAATATGCTGGCAACTGTTTTGCTTTTGGGCTGGGTGGAGCAGGGCCAACTGGGTCGCGCCGCTGCCATGGCAACAGTACTTATCGTTTCAATGCTGCTGGTCGTTTTATCGCTTACGCTCTTTACCCGTCGTCGTGGCCTAACCAATGTAGGAGTCTCCTCATGAGCGCTGCCCCTGTCAAACTAACGCATATTACCAAGCGTTTTGCCAAAGATGTCATTGCGGTTGATGATGTTAGTCTTGAGGTGGAGCCAGGTTCACTGGTAACGCTCTTGGGGCCTTCGGGCTGTGGTAAAACTACGATTTTAAGAATGATTGCCGGGCTCGAGCGTGCTACATCGGGTCAAGTATTCATTGATGACCAAGAAGTTACCCAGCTACCTGCCAATTTGCGTGATGTCACCATGGTGTTTCAAAGTTACGCGCTTTTTCCGCATATGAACGTTTTCGAAAATGTCGCCTATGGTTTGCAAGTTGCCCGCCGCCCAGCTGATGAAATCAAGAAACGTGCTCTTGAAGCTCTGGCGATGGTGGGATTAGAAGGTCTGGAAAACCGCTCAACCCGCGCCCTTTCGGGCGGTCAGCAACAACGGGTTGCACTAGCCAGAGCGCTAGTAATGCAGCCTAAAGTTTTGCTCTTTGATGAACCTTTAAGTAACCTTGATGCCAAACTTCGCAAACGGGTTCGCGAAGAAATTAGAGATTTGCAAAAGAGTCTAGGCATTACTAGCATTTATGTCACTCACGATCAAGAAGAAGCGCTAGCCATTAGTGATGTCATTGTGGTTATAAATAAGGGCAGAATTGAGCAGCAAGGTAGCCCGCTCGAGCTTTATACGCAGCCCTGCAATAACTTTGTGGCGGACTTTATTGGTTCAGCAAGCTTTTTAAAAGGCCACTATGATGGCAAAATACTCAGCTTGGCTAAGTATCAGTTAAACCATGAACAAGCTATTACTAAAGGGGATGTAACCGTGATGGTTCGCCCTGAAGCAGTCATGTTGGGGACTGAGGGTCTGAAGGCTCGAGTCATTAGTGTCTCTTACCTGGGTTCAATTACTGACTTTTTGTTTCAGACCGAACTTGGCGAAGTTATGGCGAGCATTCCGGGTGAGGGCAAGATGCCCCTTCAAAAAGGCGATGAAACCTATTTACGTTTTAAACCCGCAGGTATTCACCTGCTAAAACCCTAAAGGAGGAACTATGAAGAAAATAATTTTAAGTATCTTTACTGCTTGCGCTCTGGTTTTGACAAGCACTGCACTGGCGCAAATTGCCACCGCTGAAATACAGGGCATCGATGAAACCAGACCGCACTCGATTGAACTCGATGCTGTTAGGCTTGATGGCAGTGTTGGTGAAGTTGTGATTACTGTCCTTGCCTTAGATGCAGGTGGTAACCCAGTGGCAGGAGCAGCCGTAAGCTGGGTTGTTCAAAACAGCAAAGAAACCCCTGCTTATGTGGTGGGCTCGAGCGCTGCTATGGCAGCTATGTTAGGTCGCGCTTACAAAGGTGCCGATCTAAGTGTAGATGGCGGTGTAACTAATGAAAATGGCGAAGCTTATCTGGTCGTAGATGCGCGCACTTCAGGAGATACCAAAGTTGCTGTCAATGTAGGTGGTATTGACGCCAAAACCTACGATGGCAATGATATGCGCATCGTTTGGTTCTGAGTTTTTAAGTTAAAGAATACAGCCTGTCGCTGCACAGTGGCAGGTTTATTTTTGTCTTATTTTATGATGAATGTTCGTGATGCTACCACCAGAAATCAGGATGCTACCACCAGAAATCAGGATGTTAGCGCGATCATCTTTTACCGTGACAGTGCTTAAATTTTTTGCCACTGCCGCAGTAACAAGGGTCATTGCGACCCAGTTTGGGTTCTTGATTTAGGCTAGCTTTTGTTCTTGGCATAGACTTGCTACGTTTTTTCCTGGCAGGCTCGAGCAGGTCATAAGCGCTTCCGGCAATGTCAGATAGTAAGCTCATGCGCTCTTCATCGCTGCCTTCCTCAATCATACTCAGAACGCTTTCTTTAAGGTTTAAGAAACCATCTCGCTCTTCATCTTGAGGGGCATTTTCGACATCCATGCTAAAGGTCAAAAGAATAGGTGCAATAAACAAATCATCTTCATCGCCTGAACGTTTGGCTTCTTCATCTGCCAGCTGACTTAGAGCCTCGGTTTCATAGCTAAAAGCTCTGCCAAAGCCCTCGAGCCACTCCTTTGCCGCTTTATACGTGCCATCAATGCTAGGCTCGCCCTCTTCATCATTCATTTTAGCGCCAGCCAGATTGTAGTAGCGGAGTATCAGATTGAGGGCTTGTTCCATAGACTTTTTGCTGCCGTCCAGTGTTTCAGGAATGACATCATGTAGCCACTCACTTGGCATATGGACGCCCGGCAGACAATAAAGACCGCAGAAAAAACCATCAAGTGAGGCAATGCTAAAGGTTTCATCAGAATGTTTGGGGAAATAGCTATGAAGTCTAAGAAGCTCTTCACCGCTTAAGTCGTCAAAGAGATTGTTCATAGGTTTAGTTTACTAAAGAAATTCGCTATTCGCTTTCAGCTAACGTTAAAATAGATGAGATTTACTTAAGCCGAGTCCATCCCCTTAAACCTGTCGGCAAAGAAAGGGCAGCCCAGATGTATAAGATGTCCGCCAATGAAAATCCTTTTGGCCCTTCCCCCAAGGCAGTAGAAGCCATGCAAATGACTTTGCCAAACCTTGGTTTTTACCCACCCTACTCGGATGCAGCTTTAAGGGAAAAATTGGCAGAGGTACATGGGCGAGGTTTGACGAGCGATAACTTTGTTTTAAGTAATGGGGGTTCTGAAGCCTTGCATCTGGCAGCGATGGCTTATCTGGACGCAAATAGTAGTATTTTGCAATGCCCACCAGCCTTTCCTGTCTATGAACGGACAGCCAAGCAACAAGGCGCAAGCATTATTAATGTGCCACTTGACCCTGAAACGTTTGCTTATTACCCAGAGGCGATAAAAAAAGCTATTACACCCAGTACCAAAGTGGTTTACATCTGTAACCCCAATAATCCAACCGGAACAACCTTTGCTCAGAATGTTTTTGACGCGCTTTTAGATGCTATTCCTGAAGAGGTTTTGATGGTTTATGACGAAGTTTATTATCACTTTGTTAAAGGTCTAAAGCTGCCAGATGTGATTGGCGCAGTTTTGGCTAAAAAGAATGTGTTAATTGTGCATAGCTTTTCCAAATCCTATGGTATGGCAGGCTTGCGCTTGGGTTATGGAATAGGCCGACCTGAGATAATAGTGAGGCTCGAGGCTCAGAAAAATGCCTTTCATGTTAATGCGCTTGCGCTTCAAGCAGGCGAGGCTGCGCTGACCGATTATGAGCATGTTGGTAAAACGGTAGATAATAATACCTTGGGTCGCAAATACATCAGTGAAAGCTTGCAAGCCATGGGGCTAAAAGTCTGGCCCAGCGAGGCAAACTTTGTGCTTTTTGAAGTACCTGAAGATAGGGTTGCGGCAGAGCTATCGGATAAGCTTTTAGAGCATCAAGTGATGGTGCGTCCAGCCTTTGGTTTAGATCATCATCTGCGTGTAAGTGTGGCTTTACCCGAAGCCAATGAAGCCTTTATTAATGCTATGAAAGCCCTTATATAACCATGTCAGCACATAGATTGACTGGGGGAGAAGCCGTTGTCGAATCGCTGATAGCGCAGGGTATTGAAACCGTATTTGGCTTGCCTGGCGTACAAAATGACTGGCTGTACAATGCCTTTTTTGACCATGCCGACAGGATAAAGGTTTTGCATACACGCCATGAGCAGGGCGCGGCTTATATGGCCCTTGGCGCAAGTCTGGCAACAGGCAAACCTGCGGTATTTAGTGTGGTGCCTGGGCCTGGCTTTCTTAATGCGTCGGCAGCCCTTGCTACTGCTTATGGTCTTAATGCTCAGTTACTTTGTTTGGTGGGGCAAATCCCTAGGAGGGCGATTGGCAAAGATTGGGGGATGCTCCACGAAATTCCAGATCAGCTTGGGGTTATGCGCTCTTTAACCAAGTGGGCAGATAGGGTAAATCACCCAGGCGAAGCACCCCAAAAAATCGCTGAAGCGTTTCGGCAAATGCGCTCGAGCCGACCCCAGCCTGTAGGCTTAGAAGTGCCCATGGATGTGCTTGAAGAACGGGCTATGGTTGAGCTCGAGCCTGCTGTAATCCAGCCCTACACGCCAGCCCTAGATACCGAAGCGATTAGCCAAGTTGCTAAACTTTTAGGTAAAGCCGAAAACCCCATGATTATTGTGGGTGGCGGCGCTCAAGGCGCTGCGCAAGATGTACGTGCGCTCGCCGAGATGCTGCAAGCCCCTGTCATGGCTTACCGAACCGGGCAAGGCGTCATGGACGCGCGCCACTATTTGAGTCTGCAGCAACCTGCTGCGCAAAAATACTGGCAAAAAGCCGATGTGGTTATTGCTATTGGTAGCAATATGCGGGTGCCGATGCAAAAATGGCTCAGGGTACATCGGCCTAAAATTATCCGTCTGGATATAGATGCGGTTAGCCACCATAGGTTCATCCCACCTGATATGGCAGTAACTGCCAGAGCTGAAGACGCTTTGCCGCTTTTACTTAATGAAATTGCCAATTTACAACATGTGAGAACCTCTCGCCGCGAAGAACTTTTAGACCTTAAAGCCTGGTGGGAAAGAGAAGTCAGTGTTTTAGAGCCGCAACTAAGCTATCTCAAAGTCATTCGTGAAGAGCTAGATGAAGACGGTATTTTTGTAGAGGAACTGACACAAGTCGGTTTTGCCAGCCGCATTGCCTACCCTGTTTATCATCCGCGTACCTATATCTCTACAGGCTATCAAGGAACTTTAGGTTTTGGTTTTCCGACTGCTCTGGGAGTTAAAGTGGCAAGGCCAGATATACCTGTCATTTCTATAACAGGTGATGGCGGCTTTATGTTTGCTGTGCAGGAACTGGCAACTGCCGTTCAGCACAACATCCCGCTTATTACCATTGTCTTTAACAACAACCAGTATGGCAATGTGCAGCAGATGCAAAAAAGTCTTTATGACGGTCGCATCATCGCCAGTAATTTGCATAACCCCGATTTTGTGCGTCTGGCTGAGTCGTTTGGCGCGCAGGCGATCAGAGCAGAAACCCCTGCTGCCCTAAGAGATGCTATTCGCCGAGGCACGTTTGTTGATGTACCCACTTTGATTGAAGTTCCGATAGATGATGTGCCAAGTGCAGATAGATTTAGGTAAAGAGAAAGTGGCAAGAGAAAAGTGGAAAGTATTAGTGTCATCTCTAGCCTAGTTTCCCTCCTTTTTTAAAGGAGGGTTAGGGAGGATTTTTATGTCACAGATTGTTTTGCCAGAAAGTAGCGAAATCTATCGGGCTTTTAAAGACATAGTTGCTTCAAAAAAAATTGTTTTGTTTGCTGGTTTACCTGGGGTAGGTAAAAGTCTTTATTTGCAGCAGCTTTCGCTCATGGCGCATAGTGCTGGGCGGGGTGTCCACCTTTTACAGTGGGATGTTACAAGGTCAGCTTTTGAAACAGAAGCTATCTTAAAAAAGTATCCAGAAGTAAACGGCGTGACCCATGCAGCTATACGCAAAGCAGTTGGTTTATGGGCTAGGTCAGGCATAGAAAATTGGTATAAAACCTACGAAAAAACCGATGATATTTTGATTGGTGAAGTGCCGCTTATTGGCAATCGACTGATTGAATTGGTGCAAAAGCTTGAGGATGCAATTGAGCTCATTTTGTCAGATCCACAGACGCTTTTTGTTTTGCCTGTGCCCTCAAAGCGTATACGTGAGATGATTGAGGGGGTTCGAGAAAAGACCATCTCGAGCCCAAATCATGAGCGTGAAAAAGCTGATGCACCGCCAAATGTATTAAGCATGCTTTGGCATTATCTCGATGCGTTAGCTGTTCAGCTAGGCATTAGTAAAGAACAAAGCAGCATCTATGAACCGCAAGTTTACGCTAAGGTTTACGAGGCTTTGCTCAAAAACCGTCATTATTTAACTTTGCACATAGATGAAGCTTATAAAGTTTTGGGTTCGGTCTATGACCTGAATGTTATCAAGTCTGAACTCATAGCAAGTGCAAGAGAAGTTGAGGCGATAATGCAGAAAGTTGAAGCTGAGTATAGTGGGGAAAGGCTCGAGCAGGTAGTTAGTAACTGGAACATTGTCTAATATAAGCATAAAAATGCTGTTTTGAACGAAAAATGTTGAATCTAAGCCAATGACCTGCTTTGATTAACCCTTTAAGACTTCGTCATATTATAAAAACATTCACCCCTGCATTTTTAGTGCAGAGGTGAATGTTTTAGCAGTTCCACGACAAAATTAAGAGAGTAGATGCTGCCTTGGTTTCAATTCCCCCAGAATTCATATACATCATGTTCAAGGGTCGCACAATTTACCTTCTCAGATAAATCCTGGAACTGCTATTATTTACATACCTGTAACAACAATTAAGCCAACCATCATTTCATGGTTTACACATTGGTAATTATGAATGACAGCTGCTAGTTCAGGGGTCAGTGTAAACGTGACTACATCTTCATCTGCCTCAAACGCAATTGCTTCATCGCGCTCCATGCTGCCACGTCCAATACCTTGATCCAATAGAACTTCATTGTCTTGATTGCGAACATCAAAGGGATGAAAAAGATTATTAACCAAACTAAAATCAAAACTGTAGCGCTTTCCCACTTCTAAGGTTAAGGTTGGATTATTAACTCGTAACTCAGCTACCCCTTCTGCACCAGCTACATCCAACACAACCCAACCATCAGATCGATTGTTATCCATAATGAAGGTAATATCAGGATTCTGGGCAAGGGCTAAACCCCCCATAGCTACATACAAGAGACCAAAGACCAAAAGACGTTTAAGAATGATTTTCATAATCATCCTCCTTCCATTTAAAGCTATGCAGTAATCACGCAGCTGGATGCAAAACCTAAAACTAGAGTGCTTTTTGTAACCTCGCTCATTATTAAGCTTCAATAAGTTAGGGTTTAAACAGAATGTAGCCTGACTTTAAGCAACAAAAATCTAAAGAAAAGTTTAAGCTCACCTGATTATGTATTGTGGTTAACTATGCTTCAAAATGGTACATTTTCACAAGAATTCTTAGGAGGTCTTTATGAAGCGTTTGTTTCGTTTGAGTTTTAGTCTTGCCCTTTTTATCCTTTGCACGGCCTTTGCCCAAACCGTTGCGGTCGTCACGCCTTATTTGGCGCAACCCGGTACGCAGTTTATGGTGGAAGCCTTTGAGGCTGCTGCAAAAGCCAAAGGTTGGACAGTTAATGTTATTGATACCGCTGGTGATGTAGCTGCCGTGATTAGCCGCATTGAAGATGTGGTTACGCAAGGTGTCGATGCCATTGTTATCAATGTGGACCCTGCCCAAGTTGCTGCTGGTTTAGCCTCTGCTGCGGATGCTAATATTCCCGTTTTTGGTATGGACGCAGGTACTGACGCTATGCTCGTTACCAATGTAACCAGTAACGGTTACGCAATGGCGACGGAAACCTCAAGCTATGTTGTTGACCGCATTGGCGGCGCAGGACGCGTCGTTATGTTCGTTTTTGATGCCTATCCACCTGTACAAAAACGGGGTGTTGTGGCAGATGCTATTTTTGGCAACTACCCTGACATTGAGATTGTTGACCGTATTACGCCTGATGTAAGTGATGGTGGCATTGCAGACTCGAGAGCCAAAATGGAAGCCGTTTTAGCAGCTAACCCCGATGCTGGCAGCATTTCTGCGGTTTGGGCAGCCTGGGATCAACCTGCTCTAGGGGCACTCCAAGCCATCGAAGATGCGGGTCGCGGTGCTGAAGGTATTGTCATTGTAGGTATAGATGCTAACCCTCAAGCGCTGGATGCTATTCGTGCTGGCGGCAATTTTGAAGCCTCTGTTTCGCAAGACTTTAATGGTATTGGTAGCACCACAGCTGATCTGGTCGAGCGCTACCTTGGCGGCGAAACGATTACGCAAGCAACCGTTTATGTACCTACCACACTGGTTACGGGTGCGAATGTTGGAGATTTTGTAAGCCAATAAGGACTTAGCAACGTTTGGGAATAATCCCCCTCAATCCCCCTTTTTAAAGGGGGAGGTTTTTTTGCTCCCATTTCTGTGTAGGCAACCTTGCAGCTTAAAAATTCGTTAAACTATCTCTTAGCATGCCGCCTCTTCTCTCTGTTCAAAACGCTTCTAAAAGCTACAGCGGCAACAAGGTTTTAGATAATGCTTGGCTCGAGCTAGCCTCAGGTGAAGCTCATGCGCTTATGGGTGAAAATGGTGCAGGCAAAAGTACACTTATTAAGCTTCTTGCAGGTGTTGTGACACCCGATATCATCGATCTAAAGCTAAACGGAACCCCAATCCAGATTCGGTCGGCACAAGAAGCGTTTGTGCTGGGCTTGCGCTTTATCCACCAGGAACTTAATGTCGTTCCCCAGCTTTCAGTAGCAGAAAATTTGTTTTTGCAATCAGTTTACCCAAAGCGCTTTGGCCTGGTCGATTGGCGTAGCCTTAATAAAAAGGCAAAGACCATGCTTTCGGGTTTGGGTATTGAGCATATTGCTCCTGAGAAAAAGATGGCGCGGCTTAGTACGGGCGACAAAATGCTGGTCAAAATTGCTGCTGCTTTGCTTGGTGAGGCTAATGAAACAGCGTCAGTATTTGTCTTGGATGAACCAACGGCAGCACTCAGCAGCGAGGAAACGGGGCGGCTTTTTGAACTCATTGGGCAGCTTAAAACCAGAGGCTGCGCCGTGCTATATGTTTCCCATAGGCTCGAGGAGATCTTTGCTCTGTGTGAGCACGTAACGGTGATGCGAGACGGTAAAACAGTTGCCAGTAAAGCTATTAGTGAAACCAAGCAGAGCGAGTTGATAGAACTGATGACGGGGCGAAGTTTGCAGCAAGTTTATGGCAAGCGAGGTGAGTCTGTATTCCAAGACGTACTTTTGGACATTCAAAGGCTCGAGAGTCAAAAACTAAAAGGTATTAAGTTCAAACTCTTTAAAGGGGAAATAGTAGGGCTGGCGGGTTTAGCAGGGTCGGGTCGCAGTGAACTGCTCAGGGCAATCATGGGGGTAGATGCTTCAAGGCATGAAATACTATTAGAAGGTCAGCCTTTTTTGGCATCATCCCCTAGCTCGAGCTGGGAACAGGGTTTGGCTTTTGTTCCCGAAGAGCGCCGCGCCGAAGGTCTGGTTTTGTCGCATAGTGTGGCAAATAATGTTGCCTTGCCGCATTTAAACCAAATGAGTCATGGCGGCGTTGTGCTTAAGCGCAGGTTGCAAGCCAAGAAGGCTCGAGCCTTAACGGAACAGGTCAGACTCAAGGCAAGGGGCATGGGTCAAAAGGTTAAAGAACTAAGTGGCGGCAATCAACAAAAGGTGGTCTTTGCAAGGGCGCTAGCAGCGTCTCCCCGTTTACTTTTACTTGATGAACCTGGGCGCGGCGTGGATGTTGGCGCTAAGGTTGACATTTATACCTTTATTCGTCAGCTCAGTCAAAAAGGCACAGGTATCATTTTGGCATCTTCAGATTTAACGGAGCTTTTAGGGCTTTGCGATCGCATCTTGATTTTGCATGAGGGTAAACAAGTCGCTCTGGTCAAGGCCCAAGGTCTGAGTCAGGCAGAGCTCTTGGGGCTTTGCTACCAAACAAAGGCAGCGGCATGACGCGGCTTGGGCGCTTGACAAGGCGCTTTGGTACTTTGCTGGGGTTTTTAATCGTCATTCTCTTTTTCTGGTTTAACTTGCCTGATACTTTTATGACAGCACGCAATTTACTCAATATTTCGCAACAAGTTAGCATGCTGGCAGTGGTTGCCTTTAGCATGACCATTGTCATGGTAATGAATGACTTTGATTTGAGTGTTGGCAGTATGGCAAGCCTTGCTGGGATTGTAGCAGCGCTGCTCTTTAGCCAAGGCTCGAGCGTTTTTCTTGGGGTTTCGGCAGCCTTAGCGGTTGGTTTACTCGGTGGTTTGATCAATGGCGTTTTGGTTAGTCTGGTTGGCATTTTGCCGTTTGTGGCAACGCTTGGAACTTTGACCATTTTTAGCGGTCTAGCTTTTTTTGTCAGTGGTGGTAAGACGATTTTTGGTAGAGATATCCCCGCAGCGTTTAGCGGTTTTGCGCGGGCTGGTTTACCTTTGGGTACGTTAAATGAGCGACCTTTGCTCTTGCCAAATTTAACCCTTGTGGCGCTCATTGTATTGTTTTTGGTTTGGCTCACGCTCGAGCACACGACCTTTGGGCGTAGGCTTTACGCTATTGGGGGAAACCGTGAAGCGTCCAGGTTAGCGGGGGTTCGCGTTAGGCTTTTGCGCTTACTCGCTTTTGTCTTAACAGGCTTGGGGGCAGCGCTGGCTGGGCTTATGTACGCCAGTCGCGTGGCTTCAGCAAATCCAACGCAAGGCGCAGGTCTTATGCTTGACGCCATTGCTGCGGTCTTTTTAGGGATGACCATGAGTGAAGAAGGCGAACCCCATGTTTTGGCAACCTTGGTAGGCGTGCTCATTTTAGGTGTTTTGGACAATGGTCTAACCCAGATGCAAGTCGATAGCTATGTACGTGAAATGCTGATGGGTGGGATTATTGTAGCAGCGGTAGCCTCGAGCAGTTTGGGGAAACAATCATGATTTATCTGGCCCTTGATGTGGGTACTACAGGCTTAAAGGCAGCGCTCCTCAGGCATGAAGGTGAGGTGCTAGGCACAGCTTCGGCAAATTACCCAACCTTGACTCGAGCGGGTGGCGTGGTTGAGCAACATGCCGAGGACTGGTGGCAGGCTGCCATCACGGCTTTGCAAAGGTTAGACACGACTAAAGCTGACGCCCTTGTGCTAACAGGGCAAATGCAAGATTTAATTTTATTAGATGCTTTTGGTCAAGCTGTTTGCCCTGTCATTCTTTACAGTGATAGTCGAGCCAGCGCTGAAGCTGACGCCATTAAGGTAGAAATGGGGGTTTCACATCTTAGGGAGCTTACAGGCAACGATCAAGAAGCTGGCAGTTTGCTGGCAAAACTGCGTTGGTTGCAAATTCATGAACCTGAAGCTTTAAAAAATG
>JAHEBB010000359.1 GCA_024642575.1 Trueperaceae bacterium
TGACTATGATGATTCTGCTCGAGCTGCGCAATGCTTCCTTTGTAAGCCTGATGATAGCGTCTGGGTCTGCGGTACCAGCCAGCCCACCAGCCTAAAGCTTCAATGGGTGCCAGCAGCATGCTAAGCCCAAGAGCAAACAAAGCCAGGCCAATAACAGTTACAAGCGTTAATAAGATCGTCATGATTTAGCTTCTCTTAAAACGCTGATTAAGGCAGTTTTTCCTACCTCTTGAATGAGGTCTTGGGGGGCCAAAAAGGTACGAATTTCACTAACCCCTGCCGCTCTGGCACGTAACCAGTCAGCAAAGGCGGCAACTGGGTAACCAATCGTGCGCTCGAGCCCTTGCAGCAAAGCGTAACCCAAAAGACTGGCAAGAAACGCCTGCCAAAAGGAAAGCTCGAGCGCGGCTTCAACGCCAAGAAGGACAGCTAGAAAACTCCAAATACCAAGCATCACACTTAGCCCCATACCAAAAAAGGGAATAAAGGCAAAAAAAGCAAAAAGCTGAGGAGCATATCCAAGACCAACGGTTGCCAATACTTGCTCGAAACTGTCTTGTGTTTTGAAAAGTAAACGCGCAATTAACCAGATACTGGCGGTCCAGGTGAGATAACCCAAAACATAGAAAAGGCTTGAAAGAATTAAGGAAAATGCCGCCCTGACAGGTTTGACTCGGTTAATGAAGAGCACCACACTTTGCCCCAAGGCGCTTGAAATACCCGCCAGTACCACAGTGATAAGCGCAATGTTTAGGCCTGTAGGCAGTGCCTCAACCGTACTAAAAGGTGCTGGGTTTAAATAAAGGGCAGCTGATACTAGCTTAAGATAGATAATCAAGCTTGCCATAGCGCAGCCTTTTCCCTTTGCGGTAGAGCGCTTAGTGGCAAGCTTTTCAAACTACCTTGCCTCGAGCCAGTGGCCCACTTATACTTTTTAAAACCTTGACCTGTAAACTCAGATTTTCCCATAAATCTACCCTAAAAGGGCTTTTCCCTTCCTTATTTTGATTTGTAAAGCGCTATTAAGAGTCGGTATAAATTAAGAATTTTGAATACTTAAGCTGCCGTCAGGGCTAAAACTAGGTAAAAAGTAAGCAGGAGCTTCGTCTATGGCTTGTTGTGTGACACGTTTTAAGCTGTCTTTTACCGAACTTGCTCTAAGGTCAAGGGTGTAAACCCCTAAGAGCCAGGTAAAGGGTTCGGCTTCGTTTGGCTCGAGCGTAACTTCCTCATAAGCGCTAAAGGCCAAGGTTTTGCCATCGGGTGAAAGGCTCAGGCTTTCTGGAATAATTTCAGTTAAACCAAGGGAACGAGCGTTGCTTAAAAAGATAGGCTCTTTAGCTTCTAAAGACAGCGCATAAAGGTTATAGGCATCATTGTTTTTAGTAATCAGCGTATAGGCCGTTTGTGCATCGGGTGCCAAAACTCCACCCAGAGCCACAAAGTGCTCCCCAAAATAGCTTTCTGAGGTTAATAGGCGTTGCTCACCTGTGCTGTTGTTGATTAGCCAAAGTCTGCCATCAGGAAAGCTTTGCCCTTCAATGACTTTTTCTCCTTCAAAAAGCGAATATTTT
Source organism: Trueperaceae bacterium (assembly GCA_024642575.1). GTDB lineage: Bacteria > Deinococcota > Deinococci > Deinococcales > Trueperaceae > JAHEBB01. Next base: position 1,575 of record JAHEBB010000359.1, read on the forward strand.
TGATTGAAATCCGTGTACCGAACAGCTTCTACATTCGCTGGTTTAAGGAGTTCTACTGAAGGGGTAAAACGCTGGCATGAGCTTGCCAAACTAAGACTAAGAAAAAGAAAAGCTAGGCGTTTAAACATGCCTATATTAAAAGCGATGGGGTCAAAACGAACTACTTGCAGTCATACCTGCGAGCTTTCAACGAGCGTAATGTAGCCAGGTACAAGTGTACTTTACGACTTGCTTAGGCTTTGCTCAAGGTAGGGGTATCAGGGACAGGGTTTGGTGTTAGTTCCTCTACGGTCTTGTCATACCATTCGCTATGCAAATAGTAATCTTGATAAAGCAATTTGATAAAGGCAACTAAGGGAACTGCCAAAATTGCACCCGTAATGCCCATAAGTTTTGTACCAAGGAGCAAGCTAATAATAATAAGGACGGGGCTAAGACGCATGGTTCGAGAAAAAATCCAGGGACTAATAATATGGCCATCTAACTGATTGACAATAAGCAGTATAGTAAAGGCGGCAAAGGCAAGCCAGGGGCCTTGTGTAAGGGCTAACAAAACCGCGGGGATACCTACAATAAGCGGGCCAAAAAAGGGAATGAGGTTGGCAATAAACGCCAGACCTGCCAGACTTATCGCCATAGGCATGCGCAAGCTAAGAAAGCCTATCAAAATAATAACGGAAACAACCAGCGAAACCAAAAGCTGACCTCTGAAATAGCCTCCGACAGAGCTGTCTAGCTTGCGGATAAGATCATGGGAAAATTTGCGGTTTCTCGGGGGAATCAGGGTAATAAGAGTACGGTATACCGTGGGAAAACTGTAAAGAAAATAAGCCAAAATGGTAACCACTAAGACCACCTGAAAAAGACCACCAAAAATACCAATCAGACCACGAATAACATTGTCACTGTTTAGCTCGAGCCAGGCCACAAGCTTTTCTGATAAGCTGGCATAAAAGGTGTTAAGGCTACGCAAAATATCATCGGCCCAAGAGTAAAACGTGATAGGTAAAGAATGGGTGAGGTTTTCAGGAATATCTTGAACTTTATTTACCAGTCCAGGCAAGCTTTCTAAGTGTTGCGAAAGTTGTAAAACCAGCTGAACCGCCATAATTGGGATAAAGGTTAAAAACGCGATTACCATCAGTAGCACCAGAGCTACCGCAAACCAGCGGGGAAATTTTAACCTAGTGAGGCCTTGTACGAGCGGGTAACTAAGGTAAGCAAGCGTGTAGGCGATCAAAACGACCAACCAAACCGAGCGAGTTTTGTAGAAAAAATAAACCAGAAGGACTAAGCCAAAGACCGTAACCAGACCACGCACAATAGGGTAACGCCAAAGAGATTGAAGGCTTGTACGCATACTAAGACAGATTCCCTTTAATCGCGCGATTAAGGCGCGGGTTTACACTCGAGCGGCGTACCATAGGCATGAGATCAAGGGTTTTTCTTTTATTCGAAATCTTTTTAAACTCAAAAAAGAAAAACCGTGTATTAAGTAAGCTTTTAGAAGTTTGCATAGGTTTCAGGCAGCCTTTGCTGATTTCTCGAAAAAATGAGCTGCTGCATAGACCGACAGGGCAGCAGGCACCAGTTTGATATCTAAAGGTGTTTTGCCAAGAGGTTCGCCATCAGCATGGGTATTTAAGGGATGCTGAGGTAAAACTTTAATGTGTTTGGCCTTTAACCTAATTTCCTGGGCGGTGAGTTGCGCAAAGGATAACTGCAAAAGCTTTTTAAACATGCCCCAAACACTAGGGTCATTCATAATGACAATATCCAAAAGCCCATCTTGAGGGTCAACGTTAGGGCCAAGTGCAAGCCCACTTATGGTAAATTCAGAGGCGTTAAAAACAGTAATGCTGTGGGCGTAAAAGGTACGCGCCGCACCATCAAGCTCGAGCCTTAGGCGCTGATTTCGGCGCTTGGGTAATTGCCTGAAAAGTTCTAAAATATAAGCTGCCAGTCCTAGCTTGTTTTTTTGCTCACGGTCGGCTGCTTTTATGACATCGGCGTCATAACCTGCTCCTGCGAAAAGTAAAAAATAAAGATCTTTATGAATAAGGTAGCCAACATCCAGCTTAACAGGTGAACCTTCTAAGCCTGCTTGTAAGGCCCCTTTAATAGATAGAGGGAGGTTAAGCAAACGTGCCAGCCCATTGCCTGTACCTAGCGGTACGACCACCAGAGGTAAGTCAGATTTGGCCTTAAGTAGGCCATTGACAACTTCTAAAATGGTGCCATCGCCCCCTGCCGCAACGACCAGATCAAAGCCTTCTTCTTTGGCGGCTTTTGACCAAGCAGGCGCATCTTGGGCGCTCTGAGTCTGTTTGATTTCAAATTTGATTTGGGCTTCAGTCAAACTTTGGCTTATTTCTTCTATGGAGGTTTCAGCACTATGTTGCCCAGAATTGGGGTTCAAAATAACCAGAGCGCGTTTGTGCTGCATCATGAGAGCTTCCTTTTAGCTTGATTTTGAAGGTGTCCGATTTTGTGTATATGGAGCAGAGTAAGCCCAGTCAGAGAGGGGCTTCATTTGAGTGAATAAACAAAATCAGGTACACCGTCTATTTTAAAAATTATTGGGCGCAAAACGATAAGAATAGGGTCTTTTTTGCCCTGTTATTAAATCTGTTAGGGTTGGAGTTTCGTCTAGGGTTTCAATGATTACATCTGAAACCAAATAAGCAGTTAAATCTTGAATCATGGCTGAAAAACAAAGCAAATCTTTATATTGCTCGTTTAAAAGCTCCATGCAAAGAGGGGAGTAGCGTAGGCCAAGCGCTGTCTCATACTCGGTTCTTAAATAATCCAGATAATACCGCGTGCCAGCTACCGTTACCTTGGCACTTCCGCTAATAATATCGGGGATAACAGTCGTTTGCGGGTGCCTCTTGTCTTGACCCTTTAAAATCTCGAGTTCCTGCTCGAGGTCTTCGCCATTCATGATTAATGATTGAGACATTGCTGCCAGCAAACAGGTTTCATAAGCTTCGTTCAAATGGCTCCAGAGCGCATTCACTTGATAAGCAGCCAGGTGGTTAAGGCTAAGGAGCTGACTGAGTTGCGCTATTAAGGGTTCTTTACTCTTTAAGTCCATCATTCACCTAGGCCGTAAGCTCTATAAGCTGGGCTTCAAAAGCCGTTTGATGGCGTAACCAGGTTTCTTCGTCAATATCAGGGTTTTCTAAACTCTTTAAGTGACTTTGAGCTTTGGCATAGACTTGTTCGTCGTGGCTACTGTCTAAAGGAAGCTGGCTTAGGTGCACACGCGCTTGCGCAATATAATCATTTTTGTTTACAGGGGATGACATAGTAGACCTACCTTTACTTAGGATCAAAGACTGAGAGGGTTTAGGTTCGCTCGGGTTCAACGGTTTTTTCCCTTTTGAGAACAGCCTGAGAATACGTTTTAAAAACCTCAATAGCCTCTTTAATACCTGATACTTGCTTTTCAATGAGGAGCTTTTCTTCTTTGGGCAGCGTTTCGTTCAGAAAACTTTGATAGGTTTGAAGGTTAGCGGTTTCATTGATCAAAGTTTCATGCAAAACATCATGATCAGATATTTGCTCTAAAAGACTACGTGAACTCGACCAGTGAACCAAGGTACTTGGGCTTACTAAGGCTAAATCTCGACCTTGCGGGCTAAGTAACCGCTTAAGATTTTGTGCATATTGGCTACGCTGCAATTCGTATTTTTGAAATAAGTTTTTTAAATAGCTCGAGCTTGTTTCTTCTGCGGCTTTTGCATAACCGTACTGCGCCTCCTGCGCCAAAACCAAAAGGCGAAGCAAAATAAGCGGGTGAGAAGTATCGCTTTTTGGTTTTGAGTTTTTGGTCACCTTAACACCTTGACTCCTTTCTGCCAGAGACTTTCATTTCTGTCTTATTAGAGCGTAAAACGTGTCCAGAAAGTAGGCATGGCGGTACTGAGCAAAGCTTAAAAAGATGTACTTAATGAGGTGACAAAAATCCTTGGTTAAGGTACGAATGTACTTAGCCAAGAAAGGCTATAACCAGCTTTGCCAGGGTTTAATACCAAGTACATGTCATAATCAAGTGAAATACACAACTATGAGGCGTTCATATATAGAAAGTAGAGAAAATTGGGCTTGTCTCAATAACATGGCTTATT
>JAHEBB010000360.1 GCA_024642575.1 Trueperaceae bacterium
GTGGTGATCAAGGCAATGCAAGCCTCAACATCCTTTAGATCAATGGTTTCATTAGGTGAGTGCATATAGCGTGTAGGTACAGACACCACGGCTGTGGGCACACCTCGTCTTGCTTTGACAATGTCATCTCCATCGGTGGCGGTGCGGCGCGGGGAAGCTTCTATGGTGTAGACAATACCTGCTTTTTCGGCACATTCTACTAAGGCATTAAAGACACCCCTATGGGTGATTGAACCAATCGTTAAACTCGCACCTGAAGCAAAAGGGACGTCACCACTGCGCTGCTTGCTGACGCCTGGGGTATCGGTAGCATGCGTGACATCAACGGCAATAGCGACATGAGGCTCGAGCCCATAAGACGCCACCAGCGCACCAATATGTCCGATTTCTTCTTGAACAGTTGCTGTTGCTGTAACCAAAGCTTCGGGGTTTTGGGCACGTCTGGCGGCTTCTAAAACAATATAAGCTCCAATGCGGTTATCAATAGCTTTACTAACCACACGGTCATTCAAAAGCTCAATATAAGCCTGCTCAATAACAGCTACATCCCCTTCACGAACATGGCGTTTGGCTTCTTCTTTGGTTGTTGCCCCAATATCAATCCACATATCATCAAGGCTCGAGGGTTTGCGCCTATCCTCGGCGTTCATCAAATGGATGGCCTTTTTACCAATAACCCCTAAAATATCGCCCTTATACCCTAAAACACGCACCCTTTGACCGATAAGCTGTTCGGGGTCCCAGCCACCAATTGCGCTAAAATACAAAAAGCCCTCTTTATCAATGTAGCTGACCATCAGACCAATTTCGTCAATATGGCCTGAGAGCATAACACGGCAACCTTCGCTTCCAAAGCTGGCAAAGCTATTGCCGTAAGGGTCAGTCTCAAGCTGCGCACCGTAAGCTTTAGCCTGTTCCTGCCAGACTTTGGCAGGTCTTGATTCAAAGGAACTTGGGCCTGGGGCAGCTAAGAGCGCTTTAAAAAAATCTTTATCAAAATTCATGATGCTAGTATGACTTTGTTTTTATAAAAGCTCGAGCTGACCGCTTACATAGGGGTTAAATTAGCGTTGGTCAATGATTTCAACATCATCAGGCAAGTAGCGCAAATCATCTGGATTAGGGTTCAGATCGGTCTCAAAATTATTAAAGATTAATTCCGCCAATAAGGCATCATTTTCACCATAAAACATCAGGCTATAAGGAATCCATTTGCCGTCTAAAACCCGACCTATTACTTTATGAATCACGACGTTTTGCTCAACATTGTCAAACTGTATAAGGTAAACGTTGCCCTCTGGACTTTCTTCATAACCCATAACGCTCGAGTCCCAGCCTTGAAAAATTTCCTCTAAATTAAGGTTGAGTTTAAAGGTTTTTTCGCCTGCATCGGACTCCCCACCCAATAAGCCACCAAGCGCGTCTGGGTCATTCGCATTGAGAAGCGTTGCCTGGTTAGTTAGAAAAATGTAGTTGTACAACTTTTCCCCATCAACCAAAATAAAATTATCGGCAAGCGCATCAGGTTGGTAAAAGTCGGCTCTCGCAAGGTTCATTTCTGGGATGATTTGCACGTCTATTTCTAAAGGGTATTCGGTGCCATCGGCATCAACCAGTTTCCCCGTAAGTAAAAACTTGGCGTCATGTAAGCTTGCAGCACGTTCTTTTAAGTTTGCAAGGACTTCGTCTTGACTTAAGTCTTGGGCAAAACTTAAATTTAAGCTAAGCAGGAACAGGCTAAAAAGTCCAAAAATGGAAAATAATTTGCGGGATATTTTTTGCATAGTAATTAGAGTATCAGTTTTTTGCCTAGGGTGTTTATGAGAAAACGGCAAATTGTAGTTTGGAAATCTTTAAGCTACTGAGCTTTTCCAAACTAGGCCAGGTAACTGTGGCTTTACTGAAACCGAATTTATCAGTCAGCTTTCAAACATTTAGGACTGATAGGTGTTCTTTGCGTACGGAAAACAAATCCACGAGGGATTCCAGGCAGATTTTTGTGCTAATAAGGAAAGTCTATAAAGTAACGGGCAAGATTTGGCCATAGAACTGCTATAAAAAAAGAAATGGCTACTTTAATAGCCATTTCTTTTTTTAGGTTGACTTAAGCAAAAGCTTTTAGAAAGCTCGAGAGTTTTTCTTCGCTGGGTCTTAAATCTTGATCAGAGAGATGTGCCAGAGGTGTATCTGTTAAATGGCTAACTTCTGCCAAGTTGGGGCGTTCATTATCTATGTAAATCATGCCCGTAATAAACTCTTGTTTAACGGCAGCACTTTGCAGGCGGTTAATAGCCTCGAGCCTGTTGGTTGCATCATAATCTTCTTCAAGCTTTCTTAAGCTGATACGGCTACCGTCATGTAACTCAACCAGTTTAAGTTCACCTGGGTCATAATCATTAATCACAATTTCTTCGGCGTAAGGTACGTAGCCAATTTCCTGGAGGGGTTGCTCATGCTCCCGACCATAGCTGTAGCTTTTTGGGCTGCTGTCGTCGTTGTTAAAGGCAACGCATGGGCTAATGATGTCTAAAACAGCGGTGCCGCGGTGACTAAGGGCAGCTTTTAAAAGTTCCCTTACCTGTTTGGCATCGCCTGCAAAACTACGAGCCACAAAACCACAACCCGCAATGAGAGCTTCGGTGCAGATATCAATTTGCGGAAAGTCATTATGACCGGCATATTTTAGCTCGAGCCCAAGTTCTGCGGTGGCTGAAAACTGTCCCTTGGTTAAACCATAGACACCGTTATTTTCCACAATGTAAACCATGCGAACATTGCGCCGCATCAGGTGCTTAAACTGACCAAAGCCAATAGACCCAGTATCCCCATCACCACTAACCCCAATAGCACGTAAATGATGATTAGCCATAAGCGCACCCGTACCAACTGAGGGCATGCGACCATGAAGGGCGTTAAAGCCGTGGCTCATTCCTAAAAAATAAGCTGGGCTTTTTGACGAGCAACCAATACCTGAAAGCTTAATAACTTCGTGGGGTTTTAAACTTAATTCATAGGCAACTTGAATAATCTGATTGGCAATACTATTGTGCCCGCAGCCTTTACAAAGGGTGCTAACGCTACCATCGTAATCTTTTTTGCTCAGGCCAATAGCATTACTTTTAATTGCTTGGGCGCGACTAGCCATTTTCTTCCTCCATCAGGCGTTCTTCAACCCATTGCGCGGTTAAGGGCATGCCGTCCATATAGGCAATGCTTTTTAATTTGGTGGCTAGATCAGGCATTTCGGTTTGTAAGATGGCGTGAATCTGTCCATCACGGTTAAGCTCAATGACATAAATATAGTCATGAGCTTCAACAAAACTTCTAACCTCATCACTAATGGGTAAGGCGCAAATTCGCATAAAGCTTGTGGGCAGTTTTTCACAAAGGTGAACCCGCGCTTCTTCAATTGCGTAACGAGTTGTGCCAAAGGCAATGATGCCAACTTTAGCGTCTGGGTTAAGCTCGGTTACAGGTTTTGGAACCAGGGTACGTGCTGTGTCAAATTTCCGCTTTAGGCGGTCGGCATTTTCTACCCAGTCGCTCGAGCGTTCACTGTAAACAGCGTTAGCATTGTGACCTGTACCACGGGTAAAGTAAGCAGCTTGTGGGTGCTCTGTACCAGGTAAAGTGCGGTAACCAACGCCGTCGCCATCTACATCTTTATAACGGGCAAAACCAGCTCGAGCGGTCAATTCTTCTGCACTCAAAACTTTACCTCGGTTAATGGGTGTTGTTGGATAGCTAAAGGGCTTGCCCATCCAGTTGTTCATGCCTAAGTCAAGATCACTTAAGACGAAAATCGGTGTTTGTAAAACATCGGCAAGGTCATGTGCTGCTATACCAAAGTCAAAGCAATCTTCAATGCTACTTGGGAATAAGATGACATTTTTGGTGTCGCCATGACCCAGATAATAAGTAAAGGTTACGTCACCCTGGCCTGTTCGAGTTGGCATGCCCGTAGAAGGGCCGACCCGCTGAATATCCCAGATAACTGCTGGGATTTCGGCAAAATAACCTAGACCCGCAAATTCACTCATGAGTGAAATACCAGGCCCACTGGTAGCTGTAACTGAGCGGGCACCCATCCAGCCTGCGCCAAGAGTCATACCTATGGCTGCCAGCTCATCTTCAGCTTGAATAACCGTATAGGTTGCTTTACCATCTTCTGTTTGCCGCAATCTAGGCAAAAAATCTTTGAGCGCGTCAATAAAACTTGTTGAGGGCGTGATCGGGTACCAGGCACCCACTGAGACCCCGCCAAAGATAGAGCCAAGTGCCCCGGCTTCGTTGCCCGTCATCATGATCAGACCTTCGGTTTCATTCATGGGGGCAACTTCATAAGGGTCAGTTTTTCTTAGGTTTTCCTGGCACCAGTCATAGGTTTTCACCACGACCGGAAGGTTACTGGCAACTAACTTTTGCCGTCCACCAAACTGTACAGATAGTGCCTCTTCAATGACCTGAAGGGGGATTTTGAGTAAATAGGCCATCGCACCGACATAAACCATATTGGCAATATAAGGTTTGCGTTGCACCGGTACGTCAATGTCTTTTATTAAGTCGGTAACTGGCAAAGCGTAATAGGTGATGTCATTACGCTCAGGTAACCCTTTGATCGAATCGTCATAAACGCAAACCCCTCCAGAGGGGAGGTCTTTGGCATCTTCGTAAATGGTCATGGGGTTAAAGGCAATGAGTAGTTCTGGGGGGCGTCTGGCAATAAATCCTTCATGACTCACCCTGATGTGATACCAGGTCGGTAGTCCTTGAATATTAGAAGGGAAAATATTTTTACCATGTACAGGGATACCCATTTTGAGAAACGAACGCAGCAAAGTCAAATTGGCTGTTTGAGATCCGGTACCATTGGCAGTTGCTGCAACAAGCGAAAAGTCATTAACAATTGGTGAGGCATGTGGCTGGTGTGCTTCCTCACGCTCCAAAACGTCCATAGAATGCTCCTAGTAGCCGTAGCTTTAATGTCGGTTTAACACTATACACCTAATAGCTTGCTTAGAGTGATATGGAAATAGCGATATATGAAAGTTTATACAAAGTACCCAAAAACCAAACAAGAAAATATTTTTTGACCTCCTATAAATGAAAGAACTTCAATCACTTGGAAAGATTAGACTTTTTTAACAGCGTTCTTTTATCAAGGGGTGCTAGCCTCCTTATGTAAAGTTTTTACTTAAGGAGAATACTAGAATGGCTAAACTTCGTATTTCTGTTTTAATGTCTGCGCTCGTGGTTCTTTTGGGAGCATGTAGTTTGGTTCCTCCCATTGATGTTGGTGATGATCCGTTTGGTGTTACAGGTCAAACTGTTGACGCAGAAATTTTTACAGCTGCTGCGATTGGCGTTTTGTCTAAAACAGCAACAGGCTCAAAAGTGGTTTCATTTAATAACGTTTCCGCAAGCGTTACACCTTCCCAGCTTTTGGCAAAACTGAATATTCAAAACCAAGTTACAATTAAAGCTGGTGACGGTGTTTACCCTAATACCATTACCCTTGATGTGAGTATAAATGCTTCTCTAACTGATGGCGGAACGCCTTTCACGGTTTCAGGAAAAATTGGCAATGTTGGTTTAACCAAAGATGCAGGCTGTACTGATGGTGCAGAATCATGTACCTATACCGCGACAGCTACGCCTACCCCCAGTGAATTGACTTTTGATGGTA
>JAHEBB010000361.1 GCA_024642575.1 Trueperaceae bacterium
TGATTGCTTCGTTAACTTTATTGATTTGATTACCGGGATTTTTTAGTGAAGGAGGGTCATTTAGGCTTACCTCCCAGGTAAAACTCACAGTGCTTTCTAAGGCGAGATCACTTACACTAATAACGCTCTGGAAAATTCCTGGCTTTAAAAAGCTTCCTTGTAGTAGTCCCTCGGAACTCACAGATATACCCTCTGGCAAACCCGTAGCGCTAAAAACCAGCGCGTCCCCATCGGGGTCATGAGCCTCGAGCTGCAACTTAATCGTGTCTCCGACAAAGTAATGTTGATCTTCTGGCTGACTTAGTTGAGGAGGTCTATTTTTAGTTTTTGTTGTTTGTATTGACCAACTAAATGCTATGTCAGTGTGACCTTTACCATCACTAACCACAATAGCAATCGGGTAATCACCTGAAAGGGTGGGGGTACCTGAGATAACACCAGAATCATTGCTCATTTTTAGCCCTGAGGGTAAGTGCTGTGCTTCAAAAACAAGCTTATCTCCGTCAGGATCATGGGCTAATAGTTTTAAAGAAACAGGTTCGTTTACAAAATTGGTTTGATCACCAGGATTATTTACAAGGGGAAGTTGATTGAGCCTAGAGTTTGGCGGCTCTTTAGAACCTTGAGAAGGTGTCCTTGCGCAGGAACTTGTAAAGAAAGCGAAAGCAAGTAAAACAGCCACTAGGCTTATCTTTTGCATAAATGCCTTTCACAAAAACTGTGAACCAAACAAATGATCCTCTCTATCACATCATAGGATAGGTCTCGTATTGCAAAGAGGAGGTTTACTTTAACAAATAATAATTCAAGAGCAGCTGCAATCGTCACTGCAAATCTATTAAGTTGCTTAACGAAGGATGGTTTTGAGAGAAAGCTATCTTGCAGTCGGGATGATACCATCAGATGTAAAACACCTCACAGGTCTAAAAGCTAAAAAATGTTGAGATATTGCAGATATTTTAAAGGATCTATGGAAATCAGTTTAACGTGGTATTTTATAAAAACACTATCACGAATTTTCTGAAACCTAAGATAGTGTAAAGAAATAGTTTGGCTAATAATAGCTTGGGAGGAACCATGAGCCTATTAGATGATTTATTTAATGAATATCAGCAACTTAAACAAAAAATTGCTGAGCTCGAGCAAAACAATGCAGCCTTGAGTGCAAAAGTACAAGAGCAGGAAAAAAGTATAAATGATAGGTTTAAAGAGCTCGCAACTCTTACCAAAATGGTTGAAGAGCGTGATCAGGCCTTACAAGAGTCGCAACGAAGAATTGGTTCGCTTAGTACGCCAAGCAGTACAAATGCAAGTGGGACAAAGCCAGTTCAGCAGTATTCAGAAACAGAAGCGCAAGAGCTGATAGAAAAGTCAGGGGTATTTGATAAAAAGTGGTACCTGACTCAATACATAGATGTTGCTCAGAGTGGTATGGATCCTATAGAACACTATGTCCTATTTGGGGCAAAAGAGTTAAGAAACCCAAATAGCCAATTTAATACGGCTCACTATTTGCAACGTAATCCAACTATCGCTGCATCAAAAATAAATCCGCTGCTTCATTACATTACAACTAAGCAATTGGTATAAAACCGAAGCTAAATTTATGGCTATTCGTGAACTTTGACGTGCTTTGAAATTGAGGCCCTGGATGGAAACACAAGACCTAATTGAATTACTTACATCATCGACTCTTTTTGAGGCGAATTGGTACCTTGAGAACTATCCTGATGTTAAAGCTACGGGACTTGGTGCGGTGGAACACTATCTGAAATACGGTTCTCAATTGCAACGTAACCCAAGCCCATCGTTTAATACAAGCTATTACTTAAGCACTTACCGAGATGTCGCCGAGAGTGGCATGAATCCTCTGGTACACTATCTTCAGTTTGGACTTGATGAGAATCGTCTGCCTTTGCCTCCTCAAGCAGCTAAGCATGATCCTGAATTGCTCGAGCAACAAGCCGCAGAAAGCCAGATGCGTGAACTAAGAATGCGTCTTTTAAATCTTGGTTTTCAGGCTCGAGCCCTGGCTGAACTTAACATGCTCAGTGAGACGAGTCAAAATAAGTATCTTAGAGATTTGGCACTTTGGGAGCTTGCGGTTTGGCATGCTAACCGTTATCAAGTTGAAGATGCGCAAAAAAGCATTGGGTTTTTAGAGCAGTTAAATGAAGCTAGGCTCGACCAAGCGACAAAAAGTCATAGAGCCATTATGCTGGCAGAGGCTTACGATATTGTTGGTCAGCCAATAAAAGGTAGACAAACCTTAGATGAGATTTTAAGCGATCAACGCAATGCCGACCTTTATCTTGCTTACTGCCGTCATGAAGCAGAACCCCAGGCTAAGCTTAGGACTATTAATAAGGCGCTCGAGCTTCATCATCTGGCAAGTCTTTCCTTGCTTGAGGATGAGTCCCGTGCTCTTTATGATCGTTTATCTATTACTCCGCCCCCTAAAATTAATCAGCAAACAAAAGTGACCATCATCGTTCCAGCCTACAATGCCCAAAGTACCATTCGTACGACTTTAGAGTCTCTTTTAGCACAAACCTGGCAAAACCTTGAAATCATCGTTTCAGACGACTGTAGTACCGATGCGACCGTAGAAGTTGCTGCTGATTATCTTAAAAAAGATTCTCGCATTAGTATTATTCGTAATCAGCAAAATACTGGGCCTTATGTAGCGCGTAATAAAGCTTTAAAAATTGCAACGGGTGATTTTTTTACCTGTAATGATGCCGATGACTGGTCACATCCTGAAAAAATTGCAACTCAGGTACAACACTTGATTGCCAACCCTAAAATCATGGCCAATACTTCTCAACAAGCAAGAGTTAATGATGATCTTATTTTTCACCGTAGGGGCAACCCGGGTTTTTATTTGCAGTTTAATATCTCATCGTTAATGTTTCGCCGAGAAGCCGTTTTGGGCAAACTTGGCTACTGGGATTCGGTAAGATTTGCGGCCGATTCTGAATATATGCGCCGATTACAAAAGGTTTTTGGTAAACAGGCGATTGAACACCTTGCAACTGGGCCTCTTTCTTTTCAACGTCAAAGTGATGACTCGCTGACAGGTTCTGTAACTTTTGGCTATCACGGTTACAAAATGGGGGCTCGTAAGACTTATGAAGATAATCACAAACAGTTTCACAGGCAAAGTAAAAAGCTTTTTCTTGATTTTCCTATAAAAAAGCGGCCTTTTCCTATCCCTGAACCTATGCAACCTGAGCGGGAAGTCGAGGCTAACCAGTATAGGCATTTTGATGTCATTCTGGCTTCAGATTTTCGTATGCCCGGTGGAACCAGCATGTCCAATGCTGAAGAAATTAAAGCAAATGCTAGCTTTGATCTGACAACAGGGCTTTTGCAGATGTCTAGCTACCATATGAACCCTACGCGAACCACTAATCCTGAAATTTATAAGCTTGTTTTAGAGGGTCAGGCTCGCCAAATCGTATATGGTGAGCAGGTTAGCTGTGATTTACTCATTATCAGGTTACCCTGGGTTCTTCAGGACTTGCAAGATTATATTCCAGAGGTTAAAGCAAAACATATAAGGGTGATTGTTAACCAACCGCCCAAGCGGGACTATGGGCCAAATAGTGAGAGCATTTATGACCTGGCAAGTTGTGCAGACAATGTAAAGAGATATTTTGGTAAACCGGCGATTTGGAGTCCTATAGGGCCTTTGGTACGAGAAGCTTTACTGACGCATCATGCCCATGAATTAGACAAGATTACCCTAAGTGCAGAAAATTGGCATAACATTATCAATATTGCTGAGTGGCAGCGTCAAGAGCGCCCAGAGATACAGGACAGGATAAATATTTGCAGGCACTCGAGAGACCAATATGTGAAATGGCCTGCCAGTCGTGAAGAACTTGAAAAAGTTTATCCTGTAGAGGGTAGTCGGTACAGCGTTAATATTTTGGGAGGGGCTGAAACACCTAGCCAACTATTAGGGGGTAATCTCCCGAGCAATTGGAAGGTTATAGAGTTTGGCAAGCAAAGCCCAGCTAAATTTTTAGCTAAGCATGATGTTTTTGTTTACTACACTCATCCAGACTGGATTGAAAGTTTTGGTCGGGTTATTTTTGAGGCCATGGCGGTTGGACTGCCCGTCATATTACCTCACGTCTATCAGCCACTTTTTAAAGACGCTGCCCTCTACGCCGTGCCTGATGATGTTCTAGCTATGGTTGATGAACTTATGGCAAACGATGGTCTATATGAAGTTCAAGTTGAAAAAGCACGTAAATTTGTTGATCAAAACTTTGGTTACACTTATCATGCTGAGCGCATGAGTCGAATCATCCATGAAGCGGATGGAGATTCAAAAAAAAAGAATGAATCGCGTGATTTAAGAAACAAAAGTGTATACAGTCAGGTTAGAGGTCAAGCGCTTGGGTCAGAGGAGGTAGATGCTACCCAAGAAGATTTATGGGTGAAAGATTAGTATGAAACCTATCACGGTTGCCTTTCCTACGGCAGGAAGAAAAGGCAACCCAGATGACTCGAGCGCTGCTCATTTAGGTGGAGCCGAAATTTCAACGGTTGTTCTTGCCAAGTATTTACAATACTTTGGCGTTGAGCCCATTTTCTTGGTTCACAATAACGGACCAACTATTGCCAAGCTTAATGAAGAAGGATTTAAGGCTTACCATGTTGATTTACCCTTTATCCCTAAACGTGAGGAGATCACGTCAGTTAGGCTCGAGTCTTTAAATCAAGCCTTAGACCGAGTTCAAACGGTTCTAAAGGACTATGCCATTGATTTTGTACATACCAATGATGCCAACATGCACCGAAGTTGGGGGTATTACTGCCAGCAGTTAAATAAGGCTCATATCTGGCATGAGCGTGGGCTCTTTAGCCATCCTAAGATTGCCCATCAGTGGCTAGAGAATGCGACAAGTATCATAAGCATTTCAGACTATGTTACTTCGCTGGCTAAAAAAGAGCTGCGCTCCAAAATTGTAACCATCCAAGACCCCCTTATCCCTGAAAACATTCCTGAAGCGATAGAGCAAGCCAGAGTTTTTCGGGCAAGTTTAAATTTAGAGACATCTAGCAGGCTAATAGCCATGGTTGCCAATAGCAACAAACGTAAGCGCTGGGATCTTTTTGCAAAGATTGCCGCAAAAACCAACCGTAGGCACCCAACCTATAAATTTGCTGTTATTGGCATACGTCATGAAAAGGTTTTTCAGGGCATCAATGCTATCTACCAGAACAAAGGCGGTGCAGGGGATCTTATAAATTTGGGCTATCAAGATAATATTTTGGCAGTCATGGCTGCGTGCGATTGCATGCTAGCAACTGCGCAACAAGAACCTTTGGGACGCACGCCCGTTGAAGCTTTGTTTGTTGGGACACCAATCATAGCTTCTTCTGAAGGGGGACATGTCGAAACTTTGAATGATATGAAAGAGCATTTCTTAAGCCCAGATGATAATGAGCTTAGCTACGCCATTTTGATACGTAAGGCTATAGAGTCGCCGCAGTACCATAGGGAAGGGCTCGAGCGCTTAAGCAAGAAGCTGCGTAAAAAACATGACCCACTGGCGCATGCTAAGGCA
The DNA here is from genome assembly GCA_024642575.1 of Trueperaceae bacterium. GTDB lineage: Bacteria > Deinococcota > Deinococci > Deinococcales > Trueperaceae > JAHEBB01. The sequence goes on from JAHEBB010000361.1 coordinate 5,586, forward strand.
GTAACTGAGGTCTATAGAAAGCTCTAAACCTATCCACAAACTTTTTGATCTGCTGTATTGACCGAGACTCCTCTTGCTTCTAGGGTTTCGATCA
>JAHEBB010000362.1 GCA_024642575.1 Trueperaceae bacterium
GATGTTCAGTATGCTGAGCGAAATTCCGGGCATAACTGGGTAACCTGGCGTAATGGCTTGGGCGAGGCGCTCAAATTTGCTCTTTCTGGTTTAAAACGCTGAGCGTGTCATACTGCATCTGTGATGAAGCCAAAAACGCTGATTTTTGATCTTGACGGAACTTTAGTTGACTCTTCACCTGACATCATCGCCAGTTTTCAAGAGACTTTGAAAGCGCAGGGTCACAGTGAGCCGCCGTATGCTGAAGTAAAAAGGCTGATTGGTCGCCCCTTAAGAGAAATGTATGCTTGCTACGCAGAAGAAGAGCAGCTTGATAGTTTGATTGCTGCTTATAGAGAGCATTACCCAAAACACTTTGTAGATAACTCGAGCCTTTACCCAAACGTTTTAGAGTTATTAGAAGCCCTGAAGATGCGAGGTTTTGCGTGCGTTGTTGCTACGACCAAGGCAAGCATGATGGCGAAGCCTTTTTGTGACGCCCTTGGCTTAAGCCCTTTTTTAAACCATGTGCAAGGTACCGATGATTTTCCTGCCAAACCTGCCCCCGATGTCATTTTTAAGGCGCTCGAGGCAATCAAAGGTGAAGGTATCTGGATGGTAGGCGATACGACTCATGATATAGAAGCGGGTAGAGCCGCAGGTTTAGACACTTATGCGGTGACCTGGGGTACGCATGATGCTGCGACCCTACAAACGGCTCAGCCAACGGTAGTCAAAAATGATCTGCTAAGTTTGCTTGAACTGCTGAAAAGCTGAGTTTTTACGTCAGCTCTTAGTGTTTTGCCTTAGACTGAGAAGTGTGTCAGAGGTTCTAAGTCTACCCGAGTTAAGAGATGACGACAAATTTCCTTTGCTAAAAAGGATTCTTTTGACGGCATTGGGTATACCGCTGATGCTAGTTTCAAAGCGAGGGCGGGGGTTCGAACTTAGCCATCATCGGCTAAGGCTAAGTAACTTAAGGTCCCCTCTAAGGCTTATTCAGCTCAGTGATTTGCATTTTAATATTTATCTGGCTAAAGAGAATGTAAAAGCCTGGTTTGACACAGCTTGCCAGCAAAATGCTGACCTCATTGTTATAACCGGAGACTTTTATGATTATCTGGATTGGTCAAACGATGATTTTTTACTAAATCAGCTTAAAAGGCTGAAAGCACCTCTGGGTGTCTGGGCGGTTTGGGGCAACCATGATTATGATAAATCAGCAGCCTACCGCCAATTATTTAAGACCAAGCTCGAGCAAATTGGCATACGAGTTTTAGTCAATGAGGGTGTAAACCTAAGAGATGATTTGTTTTTGGCAGGTCTTGATGATGTGCGTGAAGGTAAGCCTGATCTGGAAAAAACACTTGCTCATTATGATGGAGAGAGGGTTTGCTTGCTTCTTTCTCACGTGCCAGATGTTTTGCCCCTGGTACCTAACTATGTTGATTTGATGCTCTGTGGACACACGCATGGAGGGCAGATTGTATTGCCCTTATTAGGCATTACCCAGACATCCTCTTATTATGGCAAAGCCTTTGCCGTGGGCTGGATTGAGCAGCCTGTTAAAGCCTTTGTTTCAAGAGGCTTAGGTTTTAGCACCCTTCCCATTAGACTAAATTGCCCTGGAGAGATTGCGCTTATGACGCTCGAGCCAGAAGTTTTGTAGAAGGTGCATTATAAAAATCATTTACTAAGACCCTAAGATTAACTGCAAATTATTGCAACTTGCTTTGCCCTTCAAGCTGATACCATAAGCCATGGATGATTTGGAAAAACAGTACGTCATAGATGCGCTAGCCGTTGACTCATGGCGCATGTTTCGCATTATTGGTGAATTTGCTCAGGGCTTTGAAGAACTTGCTGATGTAGATAAGGCCGTAACCATTTTTGGTTCAGCCCGTTTTAAACCCGATAACCCTTACTATTTAAAGGCAGTTGATTTGGCAGCAGATTTAGCCCAATGTGGCTATACCATCATTACAGGGGGTGGCCCGGGCATTATGGAAGCTGGCAATAAAGGGGCGTTTACGGCTAAAGGTCGAAGCGTTGGCTTAAACATTGATTTGCCTTTTGAGCAACACGCGAATCCCTATCTAACCGATGAGCTTAAATTTAAGTATTTCTTTACCCGCAAGGTTTTGCTCATGAAATACTCAACGGCTTTTGTGGTTTTCCCTGGGGGCTTTGGCACATTAGATGAGCTTTTTGAAGCCATTACCCTGATTCAAACCAAAAAAATTAAACCGTTTCCGGTTTATCTGGTGGGGGTTGAATATTGGCGAGGACTTATTCAATGGATTCAAAGTACGCTTTTACAGCGGGTGCACACCGTGAGTGAGAAGGATTTGCACTTGTTTAAAATTGTCGATGATATAAGCATCATTCCAGCAGAAATTGAGGCTTACTATGAATCTGAAACGCATGGCGGTTTTCGGATACCTGACTAAGTATAGTTTGTCTGAATCTGTAGGGTTTAGACAGTATTTAGCAGTTAATGACCGTGATTCATTTTGGCACCTTACTTTTGTACATGGTTATCGTATAGGGTTTTATAGAGGCAAAGAGTCTAAGTTTTTAAACTGAGTTTATGGATACAGGTTTTATGGACAAGAAAAGCTCGAGCTACCCTCTTACGGGTTTACCCAAGGCGGCCTTTCAAATGGCCAGTGGGCTGATGCTGATTATTCCTGTCTTAATGACAGTAGTCGGTATTTTTATTCTTGCTATACCTAGTGCGACCTTTGCTGAAAAAGCGAAGTTACTGGCTTTAATTTTTCCCCTAGTTGTCGTCTCGCTTATTTCCCACCGTTTGTTTAGCAAGGGTTTAGCTAATAGTCGGCTCGAGCTATCCCCTGAAGGCGTTACGCAGATTCAGTTTGGTCTAAAACAGTTTGCCAAGTGGGAAGATGTTGAGCGTATTACTAAAGTTTCACAAGGACGTTTTCTGGTTGAAGGTCTAAAACTAAACGATGCCAAGTTATCAGGTCAACCTTGGGTGCTTTGGCTTAGCACTTTGAATCGTAAACATCTTGAAATTCCTTTGGCCTCTTATGCCCAAAACTGGCGCGAGTCAGAGCTTGGCGATGATTTACAGACTTATGCGCCCTGGTTATTTGCTGACTAGACAAGAACCCTGGCTAAAGGGATTAATCAATAGGAGTGAGATAAGGTATCCGGCTACAGCACAGCTTGTGGTCTTTGGAGTAGCTTAAGAGCATGGCAGCAGAAACTAGTAAAAAATCGGCCCTGAGCCAAAAGGATAACCTTGCCCTTTGGGGCGGTATTGCGTTTAGTTTGCTTTATACCGGGTTTATCTATCTTTTAAGCGGGCGTCTGGCAAATATTCCTCATTTACCAGATACAGGCGCAGCGCATTATTTTTGGAAACTCCCTGAACCAACGTTTTGGTCAAGGCTTAGTGTCTGGGGCTTGTATTTGGGTCATCAGTTGGCTATCTGGTGGACGATTTATTATGCCCAAAAGCACGTGGGTAAATACACGAATGGTCTGCACCGTGTCAACATTTGGGCACTTAGTATCAATGCCGTTTTTGCTCTGCTGCATGTTTTACAAACCCATCTCTGGTATGACGGTTTAGCGCAGGACGTGTCGATATTTAGTTCTCAAGGTTCGGTAATTGTCTTACTGGTTTGGGTTTTGCTAATGGAAAATAATCGCCGCGGTATGTTCTTTGGTAAGAAGTTACCTGTGGGTAAAAGCATTATGCAATTTGCCAGAAAATATCATGGCTACTTTTTTGCCTGGGCCATTATTTATACCTTCTGGTATCACCCAGCCGAAGCAACGACGGGGCATCTTTGGGGCTTCTTTTATACGACGTTACTCATGGTGCAAAGTAGTCTCATGTATACACGGGCGCATTTGAACCGTTGGTGGACTTTTTTCTTAGAATTTACCGTTTTGATTCACGGTACTCTGGTTGCAGTTGGTCAAGGAAATGGCATCTGGCCGATGTTTTTGTTTGGCTTTGGTGGCATCTTTGTGATTACACAAATGCACGGCCTTGGTTTAAAGAACTGGGTAAGGGCCTCCTTACTCGGTGTGTATATTGTCGCGGTGTTATTTGTCTATAACTCGAGAGGTTGGGCAAACTTAAATGAGATCATTCGCATTCCTTTGATTGACTATTTGGCGGTGGTTGTTTTGGCACTGCTTTTTGGTCTGGGTCTCTGGATCGCGCGCAAACTGTCTGGAGAACGTAAACTAGCAGCGTGAATCTCAAGCGAGAAGCCACCGCAGATGGCAGTCAGACGCTTTACAGTGAGCGTTACGCGCAGACTTTTCACTCAGATAAAGGTGCTATCACTGAGTCGAAGCATGTTTTTTTGGCAGCATCTGGGGTAACGGAAAGGCTCGAGCGAAGCCTAAAGACCACAATCTTAGAAGTTGGCTTTGGTACAGGGCTAAATTTTTTCTTAACAGCTGACTTGGCACTTCAGAACAAGGCAGAATTAAGCTTTGTTTCGCTCGAGCAAAGCTTGTTGCCCAGTTATACCGTTAAAGACTTGGGTTATCAAGCTGCTCTGAAATTTCCAGAACTGCTAGAAGCCTATATTTCCTTTAGAAATTCTCTAGCTGAGACACCCGAACAAGGACGCTATATCTTTTCTTATGAAAAAGTCAGGCTCGAGCTTTTGCTAGGTGAAGCCACCGAGCAAGACCTGGGTGAAAGTCGCTTTGATGCTATTTATCAGGATGCCTTTAGCCCAGATGCTAACCCTGAACTTTGGTCTGAAGCTTTTTTCACCCAATGCTTTCAGGCTTTAAAACCAGATGGGAAATTGACCACGTATTCAGTCAAAGGGGATGTTCGCAGGCGTTTACAAGCGCTTGGGTTTAGGGTGGAAAAGCTGCCTGGGCCTGTTGGGGGAAAGCGAGAGATGCTAAGGGCGATTAAGCTGTGACCCCTGAGGTTTTGCTCAAACGTCTTTATCCTTGGGGAGATTTTAAGTTTATTTGTATACTGGAAGGGGGATACCGTAATCAAGTTTTTTTGCTTGAGCAAGCTGGAAAGCGCTTTGTGACTAAAACAACGCGCCGCTCTGAAGCTGCTTTGAACTGGCTCGAGCCTGTGCATCTAGTAGCTGAAAAAGTGGGTTTTATGGTGCCCAAGCTCATTGCAACAAGTCAGGGTTATTTAACTGTAAATGGCTTGACGCTCGAGCCTTTCATAGAAGGAGAAACCCCTTTAGCGACCCAGCTAGCTGATTTTGAAGCTCAGCTTAAGCTATTTCATGATTTAAGCAAATTTTTGCTACAACGCCCCGATTTTGCCTCGAGCCTTGAGCTTCTACATCAAACAAAAGGGGGAGATGTCGATTTAACAGCAATGCCAGCCGTTTTGGTAAACCAGTGTCGTGAAATTTGGGCAACTTACAAGGATGAACCCACAGCCGTTATTCACGGAGATATTAATCTGAATAATCTTTTACTGACAGCAGAAGGTAAAATTGCGCTACTTGACTGGGATGAGGCTCGAGTTGACCTGAGACTTTTTGATAGTTTGGCACTAAGAAAAGCGCTAGGACAAGTTCTCAATAGTAGTGAGTTGGCATTGCTCAATGCCTGGGAGGTAGCTGTTTGCTGGTTGGTAGAACCTGAACATGCTAGAACCTTAGCCGCGCGTTTGGGAGAAAAAACTAATCTGCCCGAATAGCATACTTG
>JAHEBB010000030.1 GCA_024642575.1 Trueperaceae bacterium
CTGTCGCACTGAGTGTAGAAGAGGCAATCCATATAGATATTCAAAATATTTCATTTGAGTATGCAGGGGAAGAAGCTGCTGATTTGTTTAATATTGGGTCGGGAACCTTTTTGTTTACTAATTGCAGTTTTAAGGGTGCAAAATTTATCGAACCAGAGGCTGATGACGGTATCTGGTATGGTGACGCTATTTATCTTTATGGAGACGCCCAAGGTAGCATCAATAATGCAACATTTAGTGAAAATGGCTTAGCAGGTATTCAGACGGATGAAAATAGTCAGCTAACATTAACGGGCTCGAGCTTTAGCCAAAACAATGCATCTATAGGCCTTTTTGGAAATTCAAACCTAGTTGCTAGCAAAAATACGTTTCAGAATAATCAGAGTGATGACGCTGTTATTGCTGTTTATGGCGAATCACAGTTAAAGCTAGCTGAAAACCAGTTTCTCAATAATGAAACCAACGCGCTCTATGCTTATGACTCGAGCCGCGTGGATGTTGAGAACAATTTATTTGAAAATAACGGTACAACCGAAGTTGATACTATCTTCCTTGAAGATACGGCAGTAGGCAGTTTTACCGACAATACCTTTCAAAACAATCCTCGCATTGCTTTAACGCTCAGTGGCGATTCAAGCGCTGTTATTGCCAAAAACCTATTTGAAGCCAATGGCAACGAAGAAGGCTTTGCTGCCTTCACCGTTGAAGGAACTGCCTCAGCAACCCTTACTGACAACACTTTTCACCAAAATAAAGGTGGTGCCATAAACCTTTTGGGTAACGCTCAAGCAAGTATGGAGAACAATACCTTAAGCGCTAATATGACTTGGGTGAGTGTTTATCTGGAGGGCAATACCAAACTGACTTCAACTGGTAATCTCTTCGAGACTAGCGAAGGCGACGCTGTCTACCTTACAGGTCAGGCTGAGTTAAATTCAGAGGGCGACAGCTTCCTTAATAATACCGAATTTGCAATAGACCTGGCAGGTCAGGCCCAAGCCACTGTTAGCAATAGCATTTTTGAGGGTAATCGCTCTGGCATCTTTTTAGAAGAAAACAGCTATGCCAGTATAAGTAGCAGTATCTTTAAAAATAATCAGCGTTCTGGAATTGGCTTTTTAGGAGCGTCAAAGGGCTTTGCAAAAAACAATATCATTGAAGGTCATAGTCGAAATGGTATAGCAGCCGCAGGAACTAGCTCACCCAGTATTGAAGAAAATCAGCTAAGTCACAATGGTCATGGCATTTTGTTGGCCGAGACCACTACTGCCACCCTTAAAGGCAACACCCTTAAACAAAATGTGCATGGCATTTATATTGTTACTGGTTCAAGTCCAGAAATCCTGGAAAACATCTTTGAAAGCAATGACAATGATCAAACAGAAGGGCTCGAGCCAAATTACGAATAGCCCGAGCCTTTTCACAAATCATTGCCCTTGAAATGACGCCTGCGACCTGGGGCGGAAAAAAAATCAATCAAGGTTTGGTGCATTGAACTCTGGAAATGCCCCCTGATTCTGCCACTGCTTATTGCCATTAACTCATTATTTTTTTTGCCGCCGCAAGAACGCCTTCAGAGGTTTGAAAGGAATCCGTGACCGTTAGCTCTATAGGATAGTTTTGATATTGCTTTTGGAGAAGTTGAAAGGTTGCCGCTAACCAGTCTCTTTCCTTAGGGTCTTTTCTGAGGTGCAACAATGGATTCTTAAAGCTCTTAGGATGGCGTACCCCTTTTATAATCGCTGCTTGAAACTTTATTTGGTCCGACAAACTTGCAAAGGTTGTAAGGCTTGTTTGCCAGCTTGCAAGACTCTCTATTGCTGCTACAGAGTCAATATGAGGATCAGCCTCAATCCCTCCTTTAGGAAAGAGAATAAGGCAACCATCGTTTTCCAAGTGCCTTTTTACTTCACGAATCGTACTGAGCCGAAGCTGCGTGGATTCATTAAGGAAAATCAGATATTTTGAGAGGTTAGGTAATGCTCTAAGCAGCTTGCGCTCTGCTGCAATAATGCGAAGGTCTTGCCGCGCAAAATGGCTTAAAAGCACCAAAATATCCGTAAGCCCTGGATGATTCATGGCAACAATGAGTTTACCTGAAGGTAAAAGGGTTGCCCCAGTCAACTGCACAGACTCAGCGTAGTGAGCCAATAAATGTTTGGCTGCTATTTGTAAGCCATATAATGCAATCTCTTGATCAAAGGTAAGCATTTTTTGAGCGAGCTTTTGAGCAGAGCTATAAAAAAGCATTTTCGCCAAAAGCTGCCACCGCCTAGGGACAGCAAATGCACGGTAAAGATCTTTAAGATTAGCCTCAATAAGTACTTCTTGCCTAGATTGAGGCTGGCTTAATGAATTCATCTCTAGGTCATAACCCAAACCTTGCATAAATAGCATCTACATACCTCAGATACCACGCGGTATCAAAAGCTGCGTCAAGCTCCTCATTATTTAAAGGGTTTGTAGGATCATTTTGAATAAGGTTTAGCAAGGGGGTTTGGTCTTCCCAGCTTTTTAGGCTATTACGTTGTACCAGTTCATAGGCAGCCTCACGCATCATGCCTTTATCGATGAGCTTGTGTAGGACGCGCTGTGAGTAGATAAGTCCATTCAAGGCATCGAGGTTTTTTTGCATATTTTCAGGGTACACCAAAAGATTTTTTACGACCTTGGTCAGGCGTTTTGTAGCGTAACTTGCCAGCATTGTGCTATCGGGCAAAATAATACGCTCAACCGAAGAATGACTAATATCTCGCTCGTGCCACAAACATACATTTTCTAACGCTGCCTGCAAATTACTTCTTAATAGACGAGCTGCCCCCGTTATATTTTCGGTGGCAATTGGGTTCTTTTTATGCGGCATAGACGAACTTCCTGTTTGGCCTTTAGAAAATCCTTCTTGGGCCTCTCGGACCTCGGTGCGTTGCAAGTGACGAATTTCTACGGCAACCCTTTCAAGGCTTGTACCCAAGACAGCAATGGCACTCAAAACTTCTGCATGGCGGTCTCTGGCAACAGTTTGATTGCTTACTTTGTCCACACTCATGTTCAGACTAACAGCAACTCTCTCCTCTATTTCTGGAGGAACATGGGCATACGTCCCAACGGAACCTGAAAGCATAATTACGCTAATAGCAGATTTTGCCCGCTCGAGCCTTTCTAAATCACGCTCTAAAGCTGCGTAAAAATTTAAAAATTTTAAACCGAAGGTCATTGGCTCAGCGTGAATACCATGCGTGCGACCTATACAAGGGGTGTGTTTGTAAGTAACAGCTTTTTCCTTTACGACCTGAGCTAGACTTTGAACATCCTGAATTAGCAGGTTTAGGGATTCTCTTAGGATCAGGTTTTGAGCAGAATCAACCACATCAGTACTGGTTAAGCCCAGGTGAATATATTTAGCATCTTCACCAATTCGCTCAGTTAAAGCCCGCGTAAAAGCAACAATGTCATGTTTGGTTATTTCTTCTATCTCTGCGACACGATTTGCAAAAGCCTCATCGAGTTCCTTGCCGATAAGGCTACTACGGATTCGTTGGGTGGTGCCTGCTGGAACATCGCCTAAGGCTTCCCAGGCTTCCGTTGCAGAGAGCTCGAGCTCGAGCCAAGTTCTATATTTATGAGCCTCGCTCCAAAGCACTTTCATTTCTGGGGTTGAGTAACGATCAATCACGGACTAAGGCTACCATTTAGAAACAAACCCGACATATCCTGAGGCTTTATTCTATAGACACCTTGAGTATACTTAATCCTAATTTCCTTGGTCTAATGTCAATGCCCTCATGCCGATAATCTATATAGCGTCTTTCAAAAATTTATTTAGAATGCCTTCTGCTGTTTTTGCAACCTATTTGTCAAGTATGGATTCCCTATAGTTGCCAATCCACCTAAGCCCTATCGGTAAAAATACCGACACCAGAGGCGAGACGATGGGTATTTAGGGAATATCAAAAGCTATGTTTAAATTGATACCTTCTGGTTTTGAGGCAAACTTCAAAAATGTATCCCCAACCGACTAACCTATTATCGGTACGAATTTTCAATTTTTAACACAGTCTCTGCAGGTAACCAGGGGCTCCACAGCGTTTCTTGTTCCTTTAGGAATTTTTTCGCTAAGCTAACCCTATCAAGCTTTTCCTTGTGCATAATCGCCAAGTAATGGCTAATTAGCGTTTCATCAATATGATATCCCTGCAAAAAGACTATGAGTTCGGGCGGTAGCGTTTCAGCCATCTCTTTGGTCACTGCAATATAAACCGTTTTTTCAGGATAGGCGACCGCTTGCTTTTCGCCGTTAGTATCTGGCTTTTCCAAATTGTTCTTCATTTTTTTCCATATAGCATCATCGTAGGCGGGTTCTTTGAGCAAAACCATATCGTACTCACCAAGAATCCACGTTGGCGCCCAATAGTAAGTAAGAAAGGGCACGCCCGTTTCATAGGATTCAATAATGGCATTTTCTAAGTCGAGCCCACTATTCATTTTGTGATTAATAAAGGTTGCAGTTAGGCCATAAGCCTCGAGCTTGTAATCATTTACTTTTTCACATTTCCAACCCACAACACAATTATGAAAAATGCCCTTTTGTGCTGAACTTGAAGTTGCAAAAACGCCCGCATAGTTAACCAAATCTGTTACTTCATCAAGTGCCGGCGCCATCGCCTTGATACCTCTTTGCGCGTCACCGTAAATGACATAACGCGGTACAAAAAAACCCTCGAGCCCTTCTGTAACAACCCCTAGTTGCACAATGCTGCCATTTTGTACACCTTCAAAGTAGACTTTAGGCGCATTTTCAACCCACACTTCCATGCTTATGTCAATTGTGCCAATACTAAGTTGTTGTATCAGGGGTATGGCAGAACCAGAAACCTCAGTCGTCTGGCACCCAAAACCTACTTCAAAAACATACCGAGCAATCGCGTTGTTTAATTGTGCACTCGGCCAATCAAGGCTCGTAAAAATGATGCTACGTCCTAACCCGCTACAAGGCTGAGCTATAGCCGAGGTTACACCAATAAACAAGCACAAAATCAAAAATTTTAAAGATTTACTTTGCTCCACTTATAGTTACCCTTTTTCAATCACGTTTAATCTACCTTAGTAGCCATAAAACAGCTTGGTCAGTCATCACCTCATAAAAACAGTTAGGTCATTCATATCATTAGGAATGCTAAGACCTTCAGGAGGAATGGTTAAGACATCTTAATCTTAAGATGATGTATGAAGCTTTTGATTAGTTACTTTAATTACGCCCAAGTAAATACAAAGTTTTGTTCTAGTTAACCTTTGTGAAAAACCCTCAATAAATTTTCTAAAAACTTCGCTTGGGCTTTAGTCTGAAATGTTTCAATGTTAGTAAACGCCTTGCCAAGGTCACAAACAGCTGCGTATACTGTAGCGTTTGCCTGTTTGGGTAGCAGCGAGATGTCTGCCCTGTACTTTAAAGCCAACAAAATTTAACTTTTACTCAACGTCTCGCCTTGGAGGATACATGTCATATCTTGGAATGAAACAACTGCTTGAGGCCGGTGTACATTTTGGTCACGAAACCAAACGCTGGAACCCCAAAATGAAACGTTATATTTTTGCAGAGCGCAATGGCATCTTTATAATTGATTTGCAGAAAACGCTGGTTGAATCAGAAAAGTCCTTTGACTTCCTTCGTGACACCGCTTCTCATGGTGGCACTATTATGTTTGTCGGCACTAAGAAACAAGCCCAAGAGATTCTTGCCGCTGAGGCTAAGCGTTGCGGAATGCCCTTTATTAATGAACGCTGGTTGGGTGGTTTACTTACCAACTTTAAAACAATTACTGGCCGCGTCCGTCGTTTAAAAGATCTCGAGAGTATGTTTGAAGACGAGTCAATTCGTCGCTACACCAAAAAAGAGCAAATTGATCTAGGTAAAGAAATGCAACGTTTAAACCGCTACCTGGGTGGCATTAAAAATATGACCCGTATGCCTGATGCACTTTTTATCATTGACCCTACCAAGGAAGCTATTGCCGTTAAAGAAGCAAACAAACTTGGTATTCCTGTAGTTGCTTTGGCAGATACCGATTCTGACCCGGATGTACTTGACTATATTATCCCAGGAAATGATGACGCGATTCGCTCAATTCAACTGGTTACTGCACGCCTTTCCGACTTGATTATTGAGGTTCGTGGCGGTGCCGATGTAGCTGAAGCAAGTGTTGGTGTAAGCGAACGTGAAACTCTGCCCACACCGATCTCTTTTTCTGAACAAATGATTGCTGACGCTGCCAAACGTGCAAGTGATGATAGTGAAGATGATGAGTACTTTGCTCAATTTTCCAAGCTAGCAACTGATGACGAATAAACTTGGTTAATGCTTATCAGATAAAAAGATTCAAGATCTAGATAAAAGGAAAGGAAAAATTTATGCCTGTTACCATGGATGATGTTAAAAAACTCCGTGCCATGACCGGAGCTGGAATTGCTGATGTTAAGAAAACTTTAGATGAAACTGACGGCAACATTGAAAAAGCTGCCGCTTTACTTCGCGAACGCGGTATTGCCAAAGCGGCTAAAAAAGCTGACCGCGAAGCTACTGAAGGCTTTATTGGAAGCTATATTCACCACAATGGTAAAATTGCTACGCTTATCGAACTTAATTGTGAAACTGACTTTGTTGCCAGAAATGAAAAGTTTCAAGAGTTAGCGAAAAATATTGCGATTCATATTGCTATGGCCAACCCACAGTATAAAAGCCGTGAAGAAGTCCCTGAAGAAATGGTAAATGCAGAAAAAGCCGTTTTGGCTAAGCAGGCTACTGAAGAAGGAAAACCTGCCAATGTGGTCGATAAAATCGTAGAAGGTCGCTTGGGTAAGTTTTACTCTGAAATTGTTTTGCTCGAGCAGTCCTACATTAAAGACGACAAAATGACCATCGAGCAACTTGTTAAAGAAGCCATTGCTACCATGGGTGAAAACATCCAAATTGGCAGCTTTTCACGCATTGCTATAGGTCAATAAAGATGAAGCGAGTGCTTCTTAAACTGTCTGGTGAATTCCTTGCCGGAGGCAAAGGTTTTGGTATTGAACCAGACGCTATTCAATCACTCGCTAAAGAAATCGCCGCGGCTAATCACCGCGGCGTTCAAGTAGCGGTAGTGATTGGGGGCGGTAATTTCTGGCGGGGTACCCAGCAAGGAAGTCAGATGGACCCTGCCACCGCTGATTACGTAGGCATGCTTGGCACCATCATGAACAGTGTTGTCTTACAAGATGCTTTAGAACAGCTCGGCGTGCAAACGCGAGTACAGACTTCGCTCGAAGTTAAGGAAATTGCTGAACCCTATATTCGTCGCCGCGCCTTACGACACCTTGAAAAAGGTCGCGTTGTCATATTTGGGGGTGGCACGGGTAATCCCTTTTTTACCACCGATACCGCAGGTGCTTTACGCTCTCTTGAAATCGAAGCCGATTACTTACTTATGGCAAAAAATGGTGTAGAGGGTGTCTATGAAGCCGACCCCAAAACCCATCCGGAAGCTAAACTCTTTAGTGAACTTAGCTTTATGGACGCATTAAACAAGCAGCTTAAAGTTATGGACGCAACTGCTTTAAGTCTTTGTATGGATAAAGATATGCCCATTATTGTGTTTAACATCTTTAACGAAGGCAATCTTGAAAAGCTCTTAAATGGTGAAGAGATTGGAACTCGCATCAGTAATAAGGCTATTACCAGTTTAGCTTAAAGTTTTGTCTTTTTTACCTTGAGCTAAGTAGTGTTTTTGCAGCAATACCTGCCTACTGTCTCATTTTTAAGAAGGTACTCTTTGGATTAGGGAATTTTGGCAAATGATCCCTGCTTTTTCTTTGGTACTTAGATTGAGGTAAACTAACGATTTAGAGATGAATGGTTTTCAGTTTTCAAACGAATCGCCTAGTGATATTCACAATCTGCTTCAAAAAGCCAATCAAATTCGTGAGATGAGTCCGCTCGAGAGTCTAAGACTCAATGAGGAAGCACTTCATTATGCAGAGCTTGGCAAAGATAGAAAACTTTGGCACTTATGCCTTATTGATATTAGTAAATCTCATATGCGCTTGGGAAACTATCATCAGGCGCATCAGTATTTAGAGCAGGCAAGTAAATACCAATTAAATGCGGAGCTTCATTGGTTAAGAGGCATTTTGTACCGAACCTTTGGCGATCTTTCGCAGGGTCTTTACCACCAGTTCGAGTCTCTAAAAATGATGGAGGATGAACCCAACAAGCGTATTGAGTATGGTGCGTTAAGTGAAATAGCCTTGATTTATCACAATCAAGAAGAATTTGGGTTAGAGCTTTCCACTTATCAAAAAATTCTTGACTCCGACCTAAACACCGTAAAAATTAACGAAGCTGCGACGTATAACAATATAGCCATGGCCCAACTCGCCTTGAAAAAATATAAGGACGCTTTTGATAATGCACGTCATGCTTATAAGTTAGGGCTCGAGCTTGACAACAAATCCTTCGTTTGTAACACCCTTTGCAGCATGGGTGAAATTCTGCTTGAGGCAAAGCAGGCTAGCAAAGCCTTAAAGTATCTAAACTTGTCTCTAAAACAATCTCGTGATTTAGGTATTAAATTGATAGAGCTTTTTTCAATACGCTTTATAGGTCAAGCCTATTTGGCATTAAATCAAAGTGAAAAAGGTCTTAGCCACCTAGAATTAGCCCTAACTCTGGCACGCAAATTTGACGAAAAGCTCGAGCTAAGCCACTGTCATAGGCAGCTTGCCGACGCTTACAAATCCCTCGGTGATTATCAAAAGGCACTGGCTCATTTTGAGAAATATCACCAGTTATATCAAGAACAATTAAATGCAGAGTCTGTAAGAAGCCTTCAAGAATTACGCTTACTTCATGAATCCAAATCAAGGTGAGAGTTTCAAAAATGGCACAAATATTTTTGTGAGCGGATTTAGAATTTTCGAATAGGTTCACAAAACCCGTTTTAGGCATTCTGCTTCAATAGTCGTCCATAGGCGAAGTGCATTTTCGAAATACGCTAATCATTTTAGGAAGGGTTTTGAAAAGGCTCTTAATTTTTTTTGATCCCATTAGCAATGCCACGAGCAATTTAAGCCACGTCAATCTTGCTAAGTTATGATCTTTGAACTTGTTAGCATCAGTGTTTCTTAATCGCTTAAGAATTAAGAATAGCTTGGTCTTGTCATAGAACCGCTTGCATCATCTATGCTAATCACTATGGCTATAGTTTTATTAAACCTGGTTCTTTTGCTAAACCATCAGCTTGATGAACCAAACATTACAATTCTACGAAACCTTGACCGCTATACTGCTCGTTATGACTCAAAGCAGTACTATTAGCTTTCAAACCCTGCCAAATGGCTTGCAAATTGTCCATGAGGCTATGCCCTGGTTACCATCGCTAAGTTTTAACTTTCTTTTTCCTTATGGCTCGGCGACTGACCCCGTTCAACTAGAGGGTAGCGCCAGTGTGTTATCTGACTGGTTATACCGCGGCACCCAAAAACTCAGCTCACGAGATTTCAGTGATACTTTAGATAGTCTGGGAGTACGGCGAGGCGGCGGCTCTGGTAAAGAATACAGCAACTTTTCAGGCTCTTTATTAGCAAGTTCATTTAAAGAAACCTTGAGTCTTTATAAAGACATGTTCCAAACACCGCTACTAAGTGATGAGGAGTTTGCCTCTGCCCGAAACCTTGCCCTTCAAGAGCTTGCCTCGTTAGCCGATAATCCAACCCAGCAACTTTTTGAAACCTTAAGCCTTCGCTATTTCGCTTCGGCTCATGGTAATAGCAGTTACGGGACAGAAAAGGGCCTAACAAATTTAAGCCCTGACTTACTGCGCCAGGATTTTGGCTCGAGGCTAAGCCCAAATGGGGCAATCCTAAGTGTAGCAGGAGGAATTAGTTGGCAAGAAGTATTAGATACGGCGAAATCCTTATTTGCTGATTGGCAAGGACCTTCCCCCCATTTACCCGAGATAAAGCTCGGTAAGTCCCAACAGGAGCATATCTTTGAAGAAAGTATGCAAACGCAAATTGGCTTAGCGTATGAAAGCGTTGCGCCTGGTCAACTCGGTTGGTATGAAAATGCCATTGCCATGAGCGTACTGAGTGGCGGTATGGGCGCAAGGTTATTCTCTGAAATCCGCGAAAAACGTGGTCTGGTTTACTCTGTGGTTGCTGCAAGCCGCACCTTAAAAGATTTTGGCTACACACTTGCTTATGCAGGCACATCCCCCGACCGTGCCAATGAAACGCTCACCGTCTTGTTAGCAGAACTTAGAAACATAGCTAAAGGGATAAGCTCTGAAGAGCTCGAGCGTGCACGCACGGGTCTTTTATCTCAGCTGGTCATGCAAGGAGAGTCTAGCGGGGCAAAAGCTTCAGCCCTTGCTAGAGACATCTTTTTACTTGGCGAACCTCGAGAAATGGCAAAGCTCAAAGAAGAGCTCTTAGCCTTAACTCTCAAACAAGTAAATGGCTTTCTGAGCGCTCAGCCTGACCCCGAATTTACTATCCTTAGTCTTGGCTCAAAAGCACTAGATGAGGTTCTGGTATGAAAATAAGTTATCAAAAACAAATCCTAAAAAATGGTCTTACGATTATCGGGGAACATAACCCTTATGCTCAAAGTTTTGCTGCAGGTTATTTTGTCAATACAGGCTCGAGAGATGAAACCCCTGAGGTAGCTGGGGTTTCGCATTTTCTTGAACATATGATGTTTAAAGGAACACCTCGCCGCAGCGCCGAAGACTTGAACCGTGAGTTTGACGAAATTGGTGCCAATAATAATGCCTATACCAATGAAGAGCGCACTGTTTACCATGCAACGGTGGTAGCAG
Source organism: Trueperaceae bacterium (assembly GCA_024642575.1). Lineage (GTDB taxonomy): Bacteria > Deinococcota > Deinococci > Deinococcales > Trueperaceae > JAHEBB01. The sequence goes on from JAHEBB010000030.1 coordinate 10,854, forward strand.
AGCGAGGCCCCGCTATGCTCGATTTACTCACTGATATGATGCGACCTAGTCTAAATCAAGAAGATTTTGATATGGAAAAGCAGGTGATTTTAGAAGAAATCGCCATGTATGAAGATAGGCCAAGCTTTAAGGTATTTGAGTCAGGAAACCGCGCTTTTTTCAATCAGCACCCTCTGGGCAATTCCGTTTTAGGCACAAAAACCTCGATTTCAGCTTTAAGCCGTGAGCAAATGAAGAACTATTTTGATATGCGTTATGCCCCCAATAATATGATCCTAGCGGTTTCTGGCAACTTTGATTGGGAAGCTCTCATACGCCAAGTCACTGAGCAAAGCCTTTCCTGGCAAGCTCAAGAAAGCCCGAGAACCTTCCCAACCTTTTACCCGACTGGTGGAGATAAGCTCGAGCAAGACAGCAAACTCAAGCGCGCCCATGTTGCCTTTTATGCTCCTGGCTTAAGCGCTCAAGATGATACCAGATATGCAGCGTTTTTATTAGCAAATTGTATTGGTGATAGTAGTGGAAGTAGACTTTACTGGGCTCTTGTCGATAAAGGTTTGGTGGATAGTGCTTATTTTTATCATGATAGCAATGATGGTCTTGGCGTTTATCAAGGCTACCTTTCTGCTGAGACTGAAGAGCTCGAGCGGGTTAAAAAGATTTTTATAGATACCCTTTTAGACGTTGAGGCTTCAGGACTATCCAATGAAGAATGGGAGCGGGCTCAACGTAAGCTTGCTACCGGCTTAACCTTAAGAGCAGAAACACCTTATGGTCGACTTATGGCTTTAGGTCCTAACTATCTCTATGGTAACGAGTACCAAAGTGTAGATGAAGTTGTTGAGAAAATCTTCGCCACCCAACTTGAAACCGCTCACACTTTACTAGCAGAAAAGCCATTTTCCAAGCTTTTTAGTTATACACTCAAACCCTAAAGGGCTGATGAATTTTCACACAGGAACTTCATCCTCTGTAACGTTAAACTCTCCAAGAGGTCTATCTAAGTTGTGAGGCCTTAGAAGAGCAAAATGGCTAGATGAACTAGAGGATATATCTATTACTATGGTCAATTTCGTATTTAAACCTATTAGAAACAAAACCCTAAGGTATTTAATGGTCTGCGGCCTTTTAGCTAACCTTGGTGTAGCGCAGACCTTCGCAGCCCTAACTATCGAGAGTGCAGGGCAACAAACCTTTGACATCGCTACGAATACAACTTATTTACCTGACGGTGGAAAAATCATTGATGAAACTGCCAAATTAACGCTCGAGGGGAGTGATATAACCTATCAAGAGGGAAGCTTTATCAAAGCCTCGACTGCTCTTGTCCTTGGCGAATTTGGTTCACTTAAAAGTCCTGCTATGAATATTGATATCCCAAGTCAGCAATTAACGGCTTCATCTGTAACCTTAGATTACAAAAATCTTGTTGTTACTGCTGACCAGATTACTATCTACCTTGGGCCTGACATAGCCCGTTTAAGTGGCAATGTCCAGAGTGGCGACCCCAATTTCAGTTCGGCTTCTCTCATCATCAATCTAAAAACTGGCTATGGTTTACTCATGAGCCCATTTACTTACCAAAATGGTCCACTGGTTCTAAAACAAGAAAGTAGTGATAAAAACCTGCAACTCACCCCGCTAGATAATGGAGATGGCAGCTTAACTTATCAAGCCTCGAGCGTAATAGAACCCCCTGTTCTTGAAAGTCTAAGTTCTTATATAAACCCTTAAAACGTGCGCCTATTTCTTCTTCTTGTTTTTGCCCTCTCCAGTTCGGCGTTTGCCCTCAGTTGCTCAGATACCGAAGGTGCCTTTGAGCTCGAGCTTGAAAGTCTGGGTATTGTTTATTTCCAAGATGTTAATTCTACCAATGATGGCACTTTGCTCACGCTCTTTAATGGCGTTTGCCTTATTGCCAAAGATGGCTGGCAGGTTGAATCCTCCGAAATATCAGTCGTTTTTAAAGATGATAATTTTTTTGTGCGTGCCGAAGGTATCGATGCACACGTTTTTGACTGGAAACTACAAGGCGCAAGGCTCGAGGCGTTTTCCGATACCCTTGTCTTATATGACCTTAACCTTCAGGGGCAAGAGTTAAGTGGTTCAGCTGGAGAAGCGCGTTTTGATATTCCCACGGGTGAAATTAGTTTTGTCGATGTAAAGGCAAAAACGAAAGCCCTAAGGGTAGAAGGCAAAAGCGCAAGACTTTATCAAGACACGCTGGTTTTTAGTCAGGCAATTGCCACTACTTGCACCTGCGAAACTGATCCAATTTATACTATTTTGGCAGACGAGGCATCTTTTAGCTATGAAACAGAAACCCTTTCTTTAAAACGTGGTCAGCTTATTATTGGCAGTTTGCATTTTGATTTGGGAGATCAGGAGCTATCGCAAGATACTTTTGCTGATTTTAGCTTTCCTGTTACCATTGAATTTAGTGAAGATGATTTAGCTAATAACATACGAGGCACAGGCTTAGGCCTACGTATTCCCAATCTAAAAATTGATGATAAATTTTCACTCGAGCTTGGTCTTTTAGGTTTAGACAATGATTATGATTTGCGCGGGGTGTTGTTAAGCAAATACAATTCCGAAACCGTTAAATTTGTCGTAGGCAAAAATAGTTTTGGTCCTCAAGCTGACTTTTCTTATACTCAGGCTTTATTGCCTTGGTTAAAAGCCAACTTTTCTATGCTAAATCGTCACTGGCTCGAGCAAGATTTTAGTCATGATGCCAGCCTCCGTCTGGATGCCCAGACATCCTTAAAAACGTTAGGGATAGCAAATACCAGTCTTGACGCTAGCCTATTTGCCGCTGCCAGTAATCAAACACCTGCGGGTCAAGCATCCAGTAATCCCGACCTTAATGACTCTGTTAGCTCAGCCCGACTGGGGCTTGCGACCAAACTCAGCTATGCTCTAGCCGATCCTTTTTCAGGTCAATGGAAGAGCAGCCTTGAATTAAAAGGTACTTACTATCCTGGCTTTGAATCCCAACAGTATGGGCTTATTTTTAATTCCCAGTGGCACAAAAATCTAAGTACGGGAAGTTCTCTTCAACTTGGTTTTGACCAAACCTGGACAAATAGTGCGTCGCCGTTTACTACAAAAATTGACAGGCTCGAGCCCGTTAGTTTGCTCAGTGCTTCGTTCACTTCTAAAGAAAAGCTCGAGCCTGACTTAACAGAAAGCTTTAGTTTTCGGACACGTTATAATTTTTTAACCCCAACTCAAGGATTTAGTGCCTTTGACGATCTAGGTTTAAGTGCAAGCTTAAATTGGCAACTGGCGGATTGGTCAGTTAGCCCCTTTGTAGATGCGCATTTTGAAGGACTTATAAATCCTAATCTTAGTGCCAGCAGTGACGCCTATCTAGACACAGGTTTAAGGCTCACCTATAGCGACTACACCTTTGGCAGCAAGGTTCGCCTTGACCTCTATACCAATCAGCTTGACAGTGTTGAGCTAAGCTCGAGCCTTCCTTTTAGGCTTAATGATCTCGAGCTTAAGCCTTTTATTGCCCTAGACATCTTACCTTCACTAAGTTCAGGTGAATTACCCCGCGTCACAGGGCATGGCTTAGATATGAGCATTCATACTTGTTGCGGCATCCTGGATTTGGGCTATCAGCAATACAATAACAAGTTTGCCACCCGTTTTGGTATCCGCTTTGAATAGGTCAGGGAGAAACTTATCGCTCATTTATCTTTAATTCAACGTTCCTTTTGGGCAACTCTTTTTTGGCGTAGTGACATCTCGCAAGAAATGATTCAAGCGTTTATAAAACTCCGCTTGCAGTTCTATAATGTTAAGGTAACCAAATCATGAAGAAACTTGATCGCTACTTACTCGGTCAAGCCCTCGGCCCCCTCCTTTTTGGACTTATTTTATATAGCAGCTTAGCAGTTATCAGTGTCACCCTGCCCAGGTTGCAATGGGTGGTTGGCACCCCTTTAGGGCAATTATTTTTCTGGCTACTCTTACAAATGCCTACAGCGCTGGTGCAAACTTTACCCGTGGCCCTCGTTTTAGCAGTGATTCTTACCTTTGGCCGCATGGCTACCAGTAACGAGCTTCAGGCGATTCAAGCCGGCGGTGTCTCGTTTAGGCGAGCCTCAATTATTTTTGTTTATATTGGTGCAGTGCTAACGGCAGCAGGTCTTATCATGAATGAGCAGGTTTTACCTATTACAAACGCTCGAGTGGGAAATATGTACTGGCAACTAACCACAGGGGGCGGTAGTGGACTTTGGCGCTTAGCCGCTCAAGATATACCCATAAGTGGTTACAAACTTTACTTTGCTTCTGCCGACCCTAAAACGGATGAACTCCGTAATGTCCGCATACAATCCTGGCAAGACAAACGTCAGACGGTCATCTTTGCCCAAAAGGCGCGCTTTACAGATGGCGGGCTCGAGCTCTTTAATTATCAGCTTGATACGGTAGATTTTAATAGTTTAAACCAGGAATTTCCCTCAAATGATGAGCGCTTAAAAGCCTTTATTATCAATCACAATGCCGCAGTCTCTGAGGGAAACAGTCTGACAATAACTACTTCTGAATCTTACGAAGACTTAATCACACGCTTCAGTCAAGGGGGATTTGAAGACAGTCGGTCTATCTCAGAAGCCTTAGAAGACTCAAAAAATACCAGTTTATCTGATACGGAAAGGCGGCAGGCTCGAGTCCTCTTCCAACGTAAAATTGCTGAACCTTTTGCCAATTTAAGCCTCTTACTTATTGCCGTACCTCTAAGTCTGCTCTACGCTGCTAACCGTGGGGTTGCATTTGGGCTCTCTTTGGTAGTCACACTCATCTGGTATGTACTCTTTACCATTGGTCAACTTTTTGCTCAATCTGGCGCAGTGCCTGTCTGGATTGGTGTTTGGTCAGCTAATGTTTTTCTGAGTTTTATTGGGCTATATTTGCTCATTTACCGAACGAGAAGAGCCTAGGTTTCTCATGCTCTCTGATAAGTCTACCCCTCAACCTATAGGTGCTACACTAGATTCCCAGCATATGACCCAATTACCCGAGAGCCTGGCGCAAAAAACAACCTATTTAGATGCCCCTGATTTAGTAAAACTCACAGAGGCATATCTTATGGCCTTTGAGGCTCATAAAGATGTTAAGCGACGCTCGGGCGAACCCTTTGTAACGCATGTTATCGCTGTAGCAGAAATTCTGGCTGACATGCATTTAGACGCAGATGCGCTTATTGCGGGCCTCCTACATGACACCGTAGAAGATACCGAAATTAGTTTTGAAGAAATAGAAGCCAAGTTTGGTATTAAGGTTAGGCAAATTGTTGAGGGTGAAACCAAGATAAGTAAGTTGACTGTTCGCGTTTATGAAGATGAGCAGTCAGAGAACCTTCGGCAAATGCTACTGGCCATGGTAAATGACGTTCGCATTATTCTGGTAAAGCTAGCAGACCGACTTCATAATATGCGTACCTTAGAGTTTATGCCTGAGGCAAAACAGCAAAAAATTGCCAGAGAAACGCAAGAAATATTTGCACCCCTGGCTCACCGTTTGGGTATTAGCCATATTCAAAATGAGCTCGAGGATTTAAGCTTTTCTTATCTCGATCCGGAACGCTACGCTGCCTTACAGCGACAGGTGCGTTTACGTCACGCCGAGCGACAGGCCTATGTGAACGGTGCCATTGAGCTATTAGAAAAAAGGCTATCGCAGGAAGGCTTAGATTTTGAAGTCTATGGTCGTAGTAAGCATCTTTACAGCATCCACCGAAAAATGGTCCGAGACAATAAGAATATTGATCAGATTTTTGACCTTATGGCAATTCGCACCATTATCGATACACCTAAACAAGTTGAAGAAAGTGGTAACACGCAAGAAAAGGCGCTTTGCTACCGTGCCCTTGGTATCGTACACAGCCTTTGGACACCCATCCCAGGCCGCTTCAAAGATTATGTAGCCGTTCCTAAACCCAACGGCTACCAATCATTACATACCACTGTGATTGGCCTACAAGGTCAACCCATTGAAGTGCAGATTCGGACTCGCAGCATGCATGAAGTTGCCGAGTATGGGGTCGCAGCGCATTGGGCATACAAACAAGGCTTAATTGATAAGCGTGAGATCGAAAAAAGGCTCGAGTGGATGAAGCAGCTCCTTGATGTCAATGAGTCGGTCGATAGCGCTGGGGCTTTTGTTGAAACGGTAAAATCTGACCTATTATCTGAGCGGGTACTGGTTTTTACGCCCGCAGGGGATGTCTTAAATTTACCTAGAGGCAGCACACCCATAGATTTTGCGTATCAAGTGCATACGCAAGTCGGGCACCGCTGCATAGGCTCGAGAGTAAATGGCAATATCGTTCCCTTAAATTACGAGTTAAAAACTGGAGATAGGGTCGAAATTTTAACCAATCGAAGTACGCAATATGGCCCTAGCAATGATTGGCTGAATTTGGCTGTTACTCGTAGCGCCAAGCAAAAAATTAGGCACTATTTTAGACAACAAGAGCGGCAAGAACAACTTGATAATGGAAAACGCATGCTCGAGCGCGCCCTTAGACGTAAAAGCTTAGCTGTGGCTGCCAACACCACCAAACATAAGCTCGAGTCTGTAAGTCAACAACTTTTACATGCCGAAACCGTTGATGATCTTTATCTTGCACTTGATAGCAAGCGTTTAATGCCAAGACAGGTCGTTGAAGCACTGGTTCCTGAGGTTGCAGAGAAAAAAGCTTCAAAAAAACCCTCTTCACTAACTAAAAAAGGACTTAGTGGTATTTTTGTTGACGGTATTGACGCACCTGCGAACCTTGCTCAATGCTGCTCACCTGTCCGTGGGGATGATGTCATCGGCTATATTACGCGTGGCAGAGGGGTGAGCGTACATAGAATTGACTGCCCTAATGTTAAACACTTAATGCAAACCCAACACGAGCGCTTTGTCAATGTTAGCTGGGATGTCCCTCATGATGAAGCTTTCCCTGTTGACTTTGAGGTCATCGCGATTGACCGCCCAGGCTTACTTATGGATGTTCTCGATGTTCTATCTGATATGAATAAGAGTGCAAGTAGAGTTTCTGCCGATGTTCAAGATAGCACTTCTGCTCGGATTCATTTTAGAATTGATGTCAAAGATCATAGTGAAATTCAGCATATCAAAGAAATCGTCTCAAGAATTTCGGATGTAACCAGCATTTATAGAAGTAAACCAGGTTTAAAAGCCTAAATGTGCAATTTCAAGTATACGTTTTAAGGTAAAACTTCGTTAAACTATAAGCTAATGCCCGTATTGCAAAATCAACATGAAACTCGAGCTGTTTTTAGCGGCATTAGCGAAACCGGTTCGGTTCGTAGTATTAATCAAGATTCTTTTTTTGTCGGGGAGCTAGATAGTTATTACCTTGCCGCGGTGGCAGATGGTATGGGTGGTCACAAAACAGGGGAAGTCGCCAGCCAAAAAGCCATTGAAATATTGAGGCGTGAGCTTTTAAAGCGCAAGAACCATCCGCCAACAGCCCTTGCAAAGGCAGTGCAAGCAGCTAATTTAGAAATATATGACTATGCGCATGAAAACCCAGAGCATGAAGGAATGGGGACAACTCTTACGACCGTTCTTATTGATGATCAAATTGGTTTAATTGGTCATGTCGGAGACTCTAGGGCTTATCTTATTCGAAATGACAGTATTCGCCAGCTTACCTACGATCATAGCTGGGTCGCCGAACGGGTAAGGCAAGGCATTTTAAGTGAACAAGAAGCAAAAAAGCACCGCTTAAGAAATGTAATCACCAATGCTTTAGGCTCTACGCCTGAAGTAAAACTAGATATTTTACATTTTAATGTAGAAGTCGGTGACAAGATTCTTCTTTGTAGTGACGGGGTTAGTATGCTTTTAAGTGACGAGCAGCTACTAGATACTGTCAATAGTCATCATGCAATAGAAGCGGTGCAACTTTTAATTGGCGAAGCCAACAGTCGAGGAAGCCCTGACAATATCACGGCTGTAATTTTAGAGATTGAAAACATTGTTGAGCAGAATAAACATTATGCCTTACCAAGTGAAAATTCAGCTGAGCCCCAATCAGTAACGATAAGCCCTACCATGACAGGGATCAAAATGATTGAAGACGTCTATCCTAGACAAGATGCCGTCTCAAAAATGAAGCGCCAAGCTTGGTATCCTTACAGACTCTGGCTATTGGGCTCTCTTTATTTGCTTTTGCTGATCGTAATATTCGCAGCGCTAAAACATTAACTGTCACTAATAATTCAGTTTAGGCTGTGAAGAGCCTTACCTTTCCTTTTAGCTTCCACTTAGCATTTCCACGCATCATTCTGACCCCGGTAATTCGTGGAAATATAATTTTATGGAATTCTGATTTTTCTTTCGTCATACCAGCAAATTCTAGAATCGTTAACAAAAATTTTGCATGAAGTATTATTTTTCTTTCTTTTCGGAAGTTGCAAACATTACGGTTAAAATTCAATTTAAACAGGTTTTGAATTCCCTCACATTATCCTTAATTTACACTTCCACGAAAAATCTTTGACCGTCAATGTCCTCTTCTTCTCGTAAAACCTTGACAATTATGCTAAACTAGCCTAAGACGAGTTGAATAGGAGCGTGAAAGTTTCAAGACAACCCTATAGTGTGAGTTAACCAAATGAAGCCATTTTTGGTTTTCGGGAGGCCAAAGCTCTCGCGTGAAGGTTGTGGAGAAATAGAGACCGAAAGGGTGCTTAAATCAAGCGCTTGTTGCGTGAGCATCTCTGAAAACAGACCAACCTTTCGTCTTTTTTCTGGTTTTGTTTTTCCCAATTTGTAACGAACTCATACCTCAAACAAGCGTTTCAATGCGAATCCTGTTTGCATTAATGCCATTTTGAGTGTTGAGTGTTTTATCTTTACCTACAGGTAAGAGATACTTATACACTTATATCTGGTGCTAATGTTAGGTTGTTCAAACGAACGTTATGAGAGGCCAGAGTACTTTCATTAAGGGTAGTAAATCTACCCCACAATATCGGATAGTAGAAGCAAAAGCCCACCATGGGCAAGGAATTTATGAAATCATCTGTCTTGCGAATGACTTTAACCCAGCAGATCAGGTACCTGGTGTATTAGGTCTGAGTGAATGGGAAGAGGTTTTGCAACGATTTTCTGAAGGTCAGTTTGTAGCTGTCAGTTATGAAAATGGTATAGAAAAAGTTATAGGTGTCGCTGCAGCTATGCGTACAAGTTATAAACCCTCAGAGAAAGCTTTGAGTTGGCGCGATATGATTGGCGATTTGGGGCTTAGTAATCATGACCCTAAAGGTCGCTGGCTTTATGGCGTTGAGAAAGCTGTTCACCCTGATTATCAAGGCCTAGGGATTGGTTCAGCCCTCTATAAAGCTCAGTTTAGCTTGATTCAAAAACTGCGTTTAAAAGGTATGTACGCCGGTGGCATGCTCAAAGGTTATCAGCACTTTCGTAAAAAAATGTCGATTCGTGAGTATGCAGGTAAAGTGATACGCGGCGAAATATTTGATCCTACAGTTAGTGTTCAGATGAGAAAAGGCTTTAAAGCTTATACCATTATCGAAAACTATTCCTGGGATCATGAAGCTGACCATACGGGTATGCTTATTGTTTACGAGGTGCCAAGACGCATTTTCAGACCTCAAGCCGCTCTTAGACCTCAAGCAGTATGAGTACCCTTGTTTTAGGGGCAGGTATGGCGGGGCTAAGTGCTGCCAAAGCTTTGCAGGATGCGGGTGAAGACGTTTTAGTGCTCGAGGCAAAGTCTAGAATTGGTGGCAGAACCTACACTAATCGTGACTTTGCTGAACATCCTGTGGAGTTTGGCGCTGAGTTTATTCATGGCGACAAAGTTGTACTTTGGAGTCTAGTTAAAGCGCTCGATTTACAAACCTTGCATTGGCAAAAGACTACTGACTCTTTGGTACATTTAGAAGAGGGTGATTGGTTAAGCATGGAAGACGCCAGAGCTACCCATCCAGAATTTGATATTACAAGAACCTGGTTATTACCCGAAGTTGACCCTTTAGCTCATGAAGATTGGCAAGCTTACCTTAGTCGAATTGGGTTTAATGAAAAACAATTGCGTTATGTCAGACGATCATTTTCAAATGCCTGTGGTGAAAGCATGCGCTTTTTAAGCGCTAAAGCTGTACTTGAAGGGCTAAGGGCAACTTTAGAACATAATGGCGAAGGTGATTATCGAATTTTAAGTGGTTATGATGCCCTGGTAAATCACCTAGCCAAAGGACTCGAGATAAAAATCAATGACCCAATCCTCAGTGTGTATTGGGAAGCAAATCAAGGTGTTCGAGTCACGAGTCTAGATGGTGAGGTTTATGAAGCAGATTCACTTATTATTTCGGTCCCTCTAGGTGTCCTTTTAAGTGATGGAATTAAGTTTAACCCACTGTTACCAAGACATAAGCGTAGCGCCTTAAATGGCTTACGCATGGGACCCGTGATTAAACTTATTTACAAATTAAATCAGCCTGTAACCGAAAAAGAAATTATGGCTATTTACGGTAAGGGTAATCCGCCTATGTGGTGGTCGCCAAGCTTTGGCTTTGAGACAAATGACAATGTCTGGACAGCTTTTGTTAGTGGCGACTGGGCGATGGACTTACTGGTTAAAGGCGAAGAAGCCGCCCTCGAAAATGCCTTAAACAGTTTAAAAACAGAATTGAATCGTCCTGAGCTCGAGGCAAATGCAGCCCACTTACAAAATTGGCCTGATGACCCATATACGAGGGGTGGTTACAGTTTTGTTTTGCCCGGTCATGATGGAGCCAGAGAGAAGCTAGCCTCCCCTACTCCACCCCTTTTTTGGGCAGGCGAAGCAACAGCTCCTGAGCACCGTGCAGCTACAGTACACGGTGCCTATATGAGTGGTCTAAGGGCGGCTAAGGAAATCCTAGAGCTTTCTGGGCATTCACAAAAAACGGGTAAAAACTTAGCTGAACCAGCTAATCTTGCGTGACCAGTTAATAAAACTTGAATATTAAGAGGTTCAAACTTATTTTTTAGATACAAAAAAGAAAAGGATTGGCTCGAGCCAATCCTTTTTTGCATTACAAATACTAAGCTACTTGGTCTGGGCCTGCAGTAGTACCAGGAATTTT